>JAWOEM010000115.1:0-7592 GCA_046482785.1 Salinivirgaceae bacterium | reverse complement strand
CAACAATAACATCTACCTGGCCAATTTTTTCGATGGCTTTTGAAATGGCGTAAGATGTTGCTAGTGTGTCGGAACCTGCAAATGCTCTGTCGGTAAGCAAAATACCATCGTCTGCACCTCTGTAGAGGCCTTCTCTAATTACTTCGGCAGCTCTGCCGGGACCCATTGTAAGAACGGTTACCGTTGAGCCGGGAACCTGGTCTTTGATGCGCAGTGCTTGTTCCAGGGCGTTCAAATCTTCAGGGTTGAAGATGGCAGGAAGTGCTGCCCGGTTAACGGTCCCATCAGCTTTCATCGCATCTTTTCCCACATTTCTTGTGTCGGGAACTTGTTTGGCTAATAAAATGATTTTTAATCCACTCATGGTTAAATATTTCTGTTTAATTTTTGTGACAAATATAATTAAATGATTTGGTTATAAAATTGGAATTGTGCGTTTATCGTGTAAGGCGCTTTATTACAGATGTTTGCTGCGTGGTGTTGGTGGAGTAGGAATGTATTTTGCAGAATTGTTACCATGCTTTTAGGTATTCACTCCAATAAAAATCGCTTTAACCAACATGCATTTTGGGATAAACTAAATGTTTGAGGAATTCAGGTTTTATTTGGCTTCAATTTGAATTAGTGCCCCTGTACTTTCATCAAATTGTACTTTCCGGCTCGTATCGTTTAAATACGACGCCGGCAAATAGGCATGGGTTCCCCACTGAGCGATAGGTAATCGTTTTTCTGTAAGAACCTTATCACGGAAAGTGACAGCGATTGCTGCTCTGGCCGGTAATCTGTAAATAATGCCTTTGTTTTTGATTTGTTCAATATCGCTTTTAGTTCGTTTTTCTGTGAGTAAGGTTGGCGTAACTTTCAAGCTAACTGGAGCTCCTTTGCCATTTTGCGTGTTGATGTCTGATATAGAGGGTTTTTGAATGCCTTGGGAGTTTGAGAAGAAACAAAGAATGGTTAAATCGTCGTCGGGTGTGTTTCCTTCGGGTCTGTACGTAAAGTTATACGTGAGCGTGTCGGTTTGCCGATGGCCGATAAATAGCTCTAAATAGGCATTTTCCAGGCGGTTGAATTCATGGACTCTAAAATCGACGTTTTCAGGGATATTGTCAGATTCGCTTAGGCCGGCCAGTAATTTGAAGCGGTTTTCGCGAATGGTCGAAATGAATTTGGCTGCTGACCATGCGAGTTGCTGGAAATTTTTTACTTCTGTTTCTACTCTTTCAACCGGAACTCTAACCAGAGCTGAATCTACTTTTTTGTATTCGTATGAAATTTTTTCTGAAATGTCAACGATGGGGCTGACAGAAAGATCTGTAAAAGTGAAGCTTTGGGGTTCCGGTGTGTGATCTTTTTCGATCTCGAATTCTTTTGTTGCAGCTGGCGCTGTATTTATTCCCGATAAAATTCCGTTAGAATTTAAGGTTATCGGTACGTTTGCTGCCTCGTCGAGTAATACGTAATAGTGTTCTGCCGGGTCGGGATGGGCTAATACGTTGACGCTTACATCGTCTATTTCGTATGTGGTTTCGTTGTATCTTATGATGTCTTTATCGATTCGTAAATAATCATTTGCATAATCGACAAACGGTCCGCGGAATGCTTGTTTACGTATTACCTTAAGTTGAATATGGTACGAATTTTCTGGCAGGTAGTATGATAACAGTGCTCCTTCATCATGCTTGAATGTAACTCTTGGCTTGGTTATTTCTTCTGTTTGTTTGCACCCTGAAAGGATGGTGAAAATTATTGCTGTGAAAATAATTGTATTCCTGCTCATTGTCAATTTTTTTGTGGTGTGTAACCTGATCTTTTTTAAAAAGCTTGGTTTGTGTATTATTTGTTGAACGGACAAAGATACATTGTTCTGTGGGAATTGTGAAAAATATACTAATTATTAATGAATCAAATTATACATGTGTATTTGCGTAAAGCATTGTATTACTGTTTGTTTTTACGTACAAACTCAAATGCTGCCCCAATTTGCTCAATAATGTCTGTGGCAATAACCGATTCTACCGATTCATTAGCCAGAGCTAGTTCTGCGGCTTTGCCATGGAGGAATGTGGCAAGTATAGCGGCGTTTATTGGGCGATAGCCTGAACTTAATATTCCCAGAACCATTCCGGTTAGTACGTCTCCACTTCCTCCCTTAGCCATAGCCGGGCTTCCTGTAGTATTGAAGAAGGCCTGTCCGTTGCTGTTGATTATTGCAGTGTGGGCTCCTTTTAAAATGATGATTATGTTGTGTTGTTTTGCCAGCTTTTTGGCTGATTCAATGCGTTGTAATTGAGAGGTGTGCGTATGCGTTAAACGGTCGAATTCTTTGGGGTGAGGGGTTAGAATGCTATTTTCAGGGATTAATTTAAAAAGTTCTTGGTGTGCGGCAATAATGTTTAGTGCATCGGCGTCCAGCACCATTGATTTTTTTGCGTGTGACAGCGTAGTTCGGAGGGCATCTACCATCGATTTTTTTTGCCCTATTCCCGGGCCGGCGCCCACGAAGTCGAATTTTTCAATGTTGCCTGCCGAACAATAAATTTGCTCTGTTTCGTCGATAAGTGCCATTGCTTCCGGTACAGTCGATTGTAAAATTTCGTAGGCCGACTGTGGAACATGTACTGTTAACAGCCCTACACCACTCCGCAAGCAGGCCTTTGCTGCAAGTAGTGCCGCGCCAGTTTTGCCGTAACTCCCTGCAATTAGTAATGCATGTCCAAAATGGCCTTTATGTGCAAATTTTGAACGTTTCTGTAATTCCGGCAAACGATCGATCGTAGTGCAGTAATTGCTTGTAGTTTGTTTGTCAATGGCTTGTGGTAGTAAGTTTATTGATCGTACTTCCCATTCGCCCACGTAGGGTTCATTTTCGGGCAATAAAAATGCAAGCTTAGGGAATTCAAAACTCACGGTATACGCTGCCTTAATTATTGCACCGTTATTTTCTGTGTTGTCTTCGCTAAACAAGCCCGAAGGTATATCTATACTCATTATTTTTGATGCCGACTGGTTGATGGCTGAGAAAAGTGTGGCCAGCCATCCTTCCACAGGACGAGAAAGGCCACTTCCAAATATCCCGTCAATTAACAAGTCGTATTCTTGAAAATCGGGCGATGCATCGTTTTTCGAAATTGTTTCAATTGTAACCTCCTTGTAATTATCCAGTCGGTTTAGGTTTGCTTTGCTGTCTGGCGATAATTGTCCTCCTAAATCGATTAGAAAAAGTGTTGTGCGTTTGCCATTTTCCGATAGTAAACGGGTAAGCGCAATGGCATCGCCGCCATTATTGCCGGGGCCGGCCAGTAACGCAATGTTTTTTGCTTGTGTAAATTGGTGTAGCACAACTTGAAGGAGCTGGTTTGCAGCTCGCTCCATTAAATTGACCGACGAAATGGGTTCGCCTTTTATTGTAGCTTCGTCTATTTCTCTTATCTGCTCTGCCGTAAGGATTTTCATATGTATTCCTTTTGTGTGTTTTTATGATACCCAAACTCCGCAAAGAATTATACAATATATCTTTGTATTCCATGCGAATTAACTGCGTTGAGCTCGTCAGGCTAAGCCTGACTCGGTTCGATTAAGTAAATCATCTCATTCGGTTTCATTCTTCACCCAAATGAGTGATTTTATAAATCGAGGTAATACAAAATTAACGGGTTTTTCGTATTTTTCAATGTAAAACGTTCATCATTGCCCCGAAATCTGCAAGCAAAAAATCATATGATTCCGGTATGAAAAGGTATTATATGATTTTCAGCCTTTGGCAACTTTATTATTTTTTTTGGCGCGCCATATTATCTTTTTTTGGGATTTAGGCAGTAATCGTAATTTGTTTTTGTTGGTTAAAGTGGCTGGTGATTGTGCCGTTTGCCTTGTTAGGCTTCGGATTTATCTCTCTCACGTTTCTCGTATCGTTCGTTTTTATGCAGAAAAAAATATTTAGGATGAAGAAATGATTTTTGAGGTAGTTGGGAACGAAAATTTCTTATATATTTGTCGACTTACAGCACAAAAATTATTAACCAAAGATAGATTATTATGTTTAAAGGACATCCAAAAGGACTAATTGCGGCATCCTTAGCGAATATGGGGGAGCGTTTCGGCTTCTATACCATGATGGCTATTCTGGTGCTATTTCTGCAAGCAAAATTCGGACTTAGCGGCACAGATGCCGGGTTGATTTATTCCGTGTTTTATTTTTCAATTTACATTTTGGCCTTTGTGGGCGGATTAATTGCCGACAAAATTCGGAACTACAAGGGTACCATCATGCTTGGTATTATTGTGATGGCACTGGGTTACGTTATAGTTGCCTTGCCTACACCTACGCCTGTGCCAGATGCAAGTAGAACACTTATGCTCGTACTTACCAATTTCGGGCTGTTTGTAATTGCTTTTGGTAACGGACTTTTTAAAGGTAACCTTCAGGCATTGGTTGGCCAAATGTACGATAATGAAAAGTATGGCGATAAGCGCGATTCAGGATTCTCACTGTTTTACATGTTCATTAACGTAGGTGCAATTTTTGCTCCTTTCACAGCTATTGGAATCAGAAACTGGTGGCTAAACAACAATGGCTTTAACTACAATCCTGACCTGCCCGGCCTTTGCCATAAGCACTTAGGTTCTGGTTTGCATGGTGATGCTTTGACGCGTTTCGAAGAACTACAGCAGCAAGTTGGTGGTGCAGGAATGAGCTTAGATCAGTTTGCTAACGAGTACCTTGGTGTATTTACTAAAGGTTTCCACTATGCATTTGGTATTGCCGTTGGTGCAATGGCTATTTCACTCATTATTTATTTATTGAATAAGAGTAAATTCCCTGCTGTTCAGAAAAAAACTCAGGAAGCGAAAGATGAGATCGCAAAAGAAGGTATGAGCGCAAAGGAGATTAAGCAGCGTCTTTATGCCTTATTTGCAGTATTTGGAGTTGTTATCTTTTTCTGGTTTTCGTTCCACCAAAATGGTTTAACGCTTACCATGTTTGCCCGAGATTATACCGATCTGAGTGGTATTGCTATTAATCTTGGCTTTGTAACTATTGAAGGAGCCGAAATATTCCAGTCTATTAACCCAATATTTATTGTGTTCTTAACCCCAATAATTGTTGGTTTATTTGGTTGGTTACGATCGAAAGGGTTGGAGCCCTCTACACCAAAGAAGATTGCAATTGGTATGTTTATCGCCGGTATGGCATATGTTGTAATGGCGGTTTCATCAGCAAACTTGCCCGACTTTATGACAATTGACCCCGCTCGCGATGGAACTCCTCTTGAGCAGGCTCAGCGTATTACGCCATTCTTGCTTATAGGTACGTATTTAATTCTTACTATTGCAGAGCTGTTTATCAGCCCACTGGGAATTTCTTTTGTTTCGAAAGTTGCTCCGCCACAATATCAGGGGATTATGCAAGGTGGTTGGTTAGGTGCTACCGCATTGGGTAATCAGTTGCTGTTTATTGGTGCTATTCTATACGAAAGTGTACCATTGTGGTTGACATGGAGTGTTTTCGTTATTGCATGTTTTATTTCAATGGCTACAATGATTTTTATGTTAAAATGGTTAGAGCGTGTTTCAAAATAGGCTTACAAAAATATTATCGCAAAAAAAAGGCTGCCATTTGGCCGCCTTTTTTTTATTGCTCAAGGTTTATTACTTTGCAATTGAAATGCCGGCCCTGGCAATTTCTTCCCAAAATTCGGGGTAGGACTTTTCTACTACATCCGAACTGTTAATTTTTACTGTGGGGATTACCGTTGATAAAATGGCTGCGGCCATGGCTATTCGATGGTCGTTTTGTACATCGACAGTGAGCTCTTTGGGCAATGGTTTTGGATAGCTTTCGATGCTAATCGAATCTTGGCTTAATTTGGGTTCGGCTCCCAAATTGCTGGCAATTGCTGCACAAGCATCTATTCTATTGCTTTCTTTTAATCGCAAGTTGGCTATTCCGGTAATGGTTACAGGTCGGTGCAGTCCTAAACAGGTTAAAAACACTGAGGGAAATAAATCAGGTGTTTGGCTCAGATCAATCTTTACCGTAGATTTGTTGTTTCCTACTTTTCTTGAAAGTGTTGTGTGCTGAGCCGATTGGTGAGTTTCAACTCCCAGTTTTTTATAGATCGACATTAAGGCTTTATCGCCTTGGTGAGAGTCGGGATTAAGACCGAAGAGCTTTATGTGATGATTTTCTGTCAATGCTGCAAGCTGGTACCAATAAGCCGCTGCACTCCAATCGGCCTCTGCTTTATAGTCGCAGGGTTTGTATTGCTGGCCGGGGAAAACAGAAATCTCGTTATCCATGCGAATAACATTAACGCCAAAGTGTTCCATTAAGCTTATAGTGAGGTCGATATATGGTAGCGATCGTTTTTCACCTTCGATATTTAGTTTAAGCCCCTTTTCCAGCATCGGTGCAATGAGAAGAATGGCAGATGCGTATTGGCTGCTTTCAGAAATGTCGATGGAAACATTTTCACCTTTCATTTTTGTTCCTGTTATCGTGAGCGGTGCGTAGCCCAAGGTTTTGTCGTATACAATTTCTGCACCCATGGTTTTTAGTGCATCGACCAATGGTTTTATGGGGCGCTGGTGTAGCCGATCCGATCCTTTAATGTGCCATTTGCCCATAATTCCCGACATATATGCGGTTAAAAACCGCATTGCGGTGCCACTTTCTCCGGCGTCGAGTTCATTGGTGTTAGAATGTAGTGCATTAAAAAGTGTTTTTACATCGGTGCATTTATTCAGGTTTTTAAAGTTGGGCATAAAGTTGCCTATGGCTGCAATCATCAGTAGCCTATTGCTAATGCTTTTTGATCCGGGTAAAATGGTTTTGATGGCTTTCTTATTGGGTTCATATTTTACTGTTGGCATAGTGCTATTATTTTTATTATCGATTCAACAATTATTTCTTTCTCAACTACACAATCTGTTTTGAAATTACCGGCGTTGGCAAGTAGAGTAAAATTTATTTTTCCGTTTTCGTTTTTTTTGTCTTGCTGCATGTATATCATTAGTTTATCAATATCGCTTGCAGCCAAATGGGGTTTTACAAAATGGGTTTTCACGAAAGTGGTGTAATATTCCACCGCGTCTTTATCGAAATTATATATTTGCTGAGAAATAGATAGTTCTGCTGCAAGCCCCCATGCTACGGCCTCGCCGTGGAGTAACGGAGTGTTCTTTTCATGCGATAGCGCTTCGATGGCGTGCCCAACAGTATGCCCCAAGTTCAACGCTTTGCGATCGGCTCTTTCCAGCGGGTCTTTTGCTACGATCTGTTCTTTTACCGCAATGTTACGTTTTAAAAAAGTAATAAATGGTTCGTTTATTTCCATTTGGACAAATGTATATGCTGTTTTCAGAAGTTCAGCCCCGTCCAGGAAACCATGTTTTAGCGCTTCTGCAAATCCCGAAAGGTAGTTTCTGAGATCGAGGGTTTCTAAAAACGTTGGGTAAATAAATACCTCTTCGGGCTGTGTAATGGTTCCTATTTGGTTTTTATAGTGCCCCAAATTGATGCCGTTTTTTCCGCCCACCGATGCATCAATTATAGCTAACATAGAGGTGGGAATGTTGATAAATCGGAT
>JAWOEM010000088.1:0-3005 GCA_046482785.1 Salinivirgaceae bacterium | reverse complement strand
GGCTAATGAACTATCAATTTTATTTGGGTCGATCACCAAATGCATACTGCCAACGTGGCGCTCACCATCGAGTGTCCACACACGCAAATCGTGAAAATTCCGAACTCCATCGATCTCTTCAACAAATGTGCTTGCTTTTTCAAAATCGAAATTTAAAGGAGTAGACTGCAACAATACTTTCATTACCTGTTTCAACCCTTTAGACGCATTGTAAAGCACCCAAATGGCTATGAACAGACTCAACCAAGCATCGATGCTGTGCCAACCCGTAAAATGAATTGTTATACTGGCCACGAGTACAGCTGCCCATCCCAAAACATCTTCCAACAAATGAAGCATTACCATGCGCGAGTTGAGCGATGAGTTTCGGCTTAACCGAAATGCTGCAATTCCATTGATCGCCACACCGACAATGGCCAAGGCAAACATTCCTTCGGTTACTACTTCCTGTGGTTGAAATAGGCGTTGAACAATTTCTGTTAATACGTAAACGGTACCACCAATAAGCACAATTGCATTTATAAGAGCACCCAATAACGAGAAACGCCTGTAACCATAAGGATAAATGCGGTTTTTCTTTTTTGTACTGTATTTTTCAAAAAACCATGAAGCCCCGAGCGATAAGCTATCGCCCAAATCGTGAACAGCATCGGCCAAAATGGCAACACTATTGGTTAGCAGACCACCAATAATTTCGACGATTGCAAAGAGCAAATTAAGAATAAAGGCAAACCGAATATTACGAGTTTGCCCTTCATGCATATGATGATGATCGGATGACATTTTTTTTTATTTATTGTGTAATAAATTCGAAAAGGGAACACTTACACAAATTCAGAATCTACCATTATTTTGTTGACAGTAAAGGCGAACTTATACACTATAGAAATGTAACTGCATTAGAAAACCGAATTTGCTCATGAAAACGGTATAACTATTTGGTCACCGGACACCCCAAAAAAAGCAAAAGCTACTTTTGGTTCAATCAATCAAAGTAGAATTAATCTAAATCGCGAAAATCCATTACTACTTCCGGGTAATTTGCCGGGTGCTCAATAACTTTTACCAAATTGTCGGCCACTTCCTCAGGCGAGGTTAATTCGTTATTTTCTTTTAGGGAAACAAACTTCGGTTTCCCACTAAAATTTTCGTCGGGAATGGAACGAATCTCCGTTTGCATTTCTGTATCGATAATGCCGGGAGCTATGCTAAACACTTTAATATCTTTGCTGCCCGCTTCTACAAGCTCTTCGCTTAGTACCTTAGCGTACATTTCCAGTCCGGCCTTAGTGGAACAATACGTACTCCACGATTTCACAACATGGCGTGCAGCTCCGCTACTAATATTAATGATTATCTTCTCTGCTTTGGATTGCTTATATGCCTCTACAAAACTATTGATTAAAATCGATGGGGCAATTAGGTTAATGTTATACGCAGAAACAATCTTTTGCGAATCGAGCTTCCCAATATGATTTACATCGCCCAACACACCGCTATTATTAATCAGAACAATTCGCTCTGCATCGGGATATTGCTCAAACTGGTACGACTGTACAGCCTCGAGCATGTTTAAATCGAGCACTACATGGCGGTATCTGGAATGTTGTATGCTTTGGCTACGCGCTATTCCAATAACCGTATTATTCTCATTCTCAAGTAATTTTTCGGCTGTGGCTTTACCAATACCACGACTGGTTCCTGTTATGTAATAATAATTCATCGTTAAAGTTTTTCAGTGTTATGTTTTATTTAAACACGTTTTACGCAATAAGAATACCAAGTGGTAGCAAAAAACGAGATATTTCGTTGAAATCATACTTTTTCATTTCTGCTTGGGCATACTATTTTGCGCCTCTACCTTACTTTTCATATACAAGTTTGTCATCTTTCACACCAAGTTCCTTTAGTGTCTTTATCACATCTTTGGTCATTCCGGGTGTTCCACACACATAAAAATAATTGGAATAATTTGTGACAAATTTTTCTATAAAGCTTTTATCTATGCGGCCATGAAAATACCTGTCGTTTTTTTCTTGCGTAAGGGTATTGATAAATTTCAGTCCAAGCATTTGGCGAAATTCAACCTCTAGAATAATATCTTTCTCAGTTTTGTTGCTCACCATAAGAACTTGTCCTTCTAGTTTCTCATCGGCCTCCAACTTTCTTAAAATAGAAATAAATGGTGTAACTCCTGCTCCACCGGCAATAAAGTACCCGGGACCTTTGTAACTGATGCTTCCCCATGGCTCACCAATGAGCAGTTCATCGTTGGTATTCAACTCATCGAAAGCCTGCGTAACGCCTTCGCCTTGGTACATCTTTACAACCAACTCCAAATGCTCATCGGCGGGTAAAGATGTAAATGTAAATGGGCGCTTTTGATTTTCCATTCCGGGTTTATTTATGGCCACTTCTGTTGCTTGTCCCGGTTCAAAATGGTAGTCTAACGGCTTCTCAATTAATACACGTTTTACATCGTGTGTAATATTGTCTACGGCAATTATGCGAACTGTATGTGTCATTATAATATATTTTAGGTTCAATAGAGTTAACAAAAATCCACGGTTAGTGTTTACAAAAAAACGGTAAAAGACCTATTTCTCCTACCGTTTTTAGTCATCCAAAATGTGCAAGCATAAAATGCAAAATGATGGTATGCTTACAGATTATGTTTTATTTTTTACGCATATCCGTTTTTGTACCTAAAACAGAACCAATGCAGTGAAAATCAATTGTTCTGCCCCAAACCCTAAAGGGAGCAATTGATTTTCTTCACACCCTTTAGGGCTAGGGGCAAATGAAGAAAATCAAAATCAAATTAGGTACAAAAACGGATAACCATTTTATTTTTTTTCTAAAAATACATATCCCGTTCGCCTATTTTAATTTTTTCGATACGATTACGCAATTCTTCTACGTTCGTAAACCCATCAAGTTCAGTAGTGATGGTATTTTCTATAATTGTCCATCCTTTTTGGGCGGTTTCGGGAGTTGCATAATCT
>JAWOEM010000072.1:0-5906 GCA_046482785.1 Salinivirgaceae bacterium | reverse complement strand
GGCGTTGTCGCGAAAGCGCTTTGCCAGTTTACTGAGCTCTGAAACCTGTTTTTCCAACTGATAATCAACAACTTGTTCAGATTTTAATTCCAATTGGCCATTAATCGTAACCAAATCGCTAACCAGATTAATTAACTCGTCGAGTTTGGAGGCCTCCACACGAATGGTTTCATGTGTATCTGTCGGCCTACTCTGCTCTGTTGCATCGTCTTCAACTATATCGGTTGTTTTCTCAACTTCCTGCTCACCGCATGTTTTGCACAATTTGATGAGATTTTGCTTTAACACATTGCTATCTGTACGATAGAAAGATAGTCGATGCAAAATATCAGAATAATTCGGCAGCGATTCTAACTCATCGACAGTAAAGGCTTGCACCTGATACTCGTGACTGAGAAAAAACATAAAAACATCTTCGACCGCTTCAGAATCGGCTGCTCCGGTAAAAAAAATATCCCACGCAAGAAAAAACTCATCCGGTTCAAATTGGGTTGGAGATGGAACTAAATTCAAATCGAGATAGGCCAGAAACTCTCCCTCCTCTTCAAGCTCTTCAAAAACCACCATAGGGTCAATCCCACGCTCAAGCACATCTTTGTCGGGCTGATACCGAATATAATAAAATTCGGCCTGCCTTGCTGCGTTTACATTTGGGGTTTCCGATTCAACATTTCCGCTCTCCTTTCCGGTTTGTAACCGTTGATGCACAGCATCCAAAATTGCATTCATTTTGGATTCGCCATCAGGAGTTAGCTCATCGCCTGTTTTCAACAGTTCACGAAGGATATCGACAATTTTGAAACTCAGATTCATCAGCTCTTTATCGAAAGCCATGCGTCCTTCTCGCACCAAATCATAGATGTCCTCAATATCGTGGGTTAACTTCCCGATATTGACAAATCCGAACATGGAGGCGGTTCCCTTAATAGTGTGAACAACACGAAAAATTTCGGCGACTGCCTCCGGGCTTTGACCTTGTTTTTCAAGCTCCAAAAGGCGACTCTCGAACAATTCGAGTAATTCGTTGGCTTCTGTACTAAATCTGGCTTTTATATCGTCCATTATTTTAATCGCAATGCTTTACGTACAATTTTTCGAAATTGGCCTTGCTCAAAAGGCTTTTGAATCCAAGTGGTAACTTTAATATCGAGTGCTTTTTGCTTTTTCTCCGGATTTCGTTCGGTTGTGAGCATAATTATGGGTATAAAGCGGTATTTATCCATTGCCCTAACTTTTGCCACCAATTCAATACCATCCATTTGGGGCATATTCAAATCTGTAATAAGCAAATCGACCGGCTCACCGTTAAAGTACTTTAACGCTTCAACACCATTTTCAGCACCCAAGACATCGAGCTCAGGCTCCTTTTGAAGGATTTGTTGAACAATCCATCGTGTGTTTTCAAAATCATCAACAACAATTACTTTTTTCTTCATCAATTTATTTAGCTAAATTAAAAACTAATTTACAATCTAGTATACAACGAGTTGTACAAATGAATATTTTTTTTTTGATTATTCAAAGAGTATTTTTACTTGGTCAGCATATCATTCACCAGTGAAGTAATTACCTTGTATCCCATCCACTTTGGAAACTATATTTCATAAATCAACCAAAATCCTCAAGATTTCGCTCCTTGGAAAATTAGATTATTATGAAAAACCAAAAATCATATTAAGTTTTAAAATAGCAGAAATCAGGCCAATAAAGAGATTGTATCGCCTAATACCTACAAGCATAAAAATAAATGCTTGCGATATTAAGGGAGTACCCAAAAACGGTCGAAATGTATAATAGAAACGAAAAAAGGTATGATTTATGCTATTCTTCATGACAATTCCGTTACTTTTGCAATCTATAAAGGAAATTAAGAAGCATGATAAGTAGAAAACTACTCAGAATTAAATGCATGCAGGTTATGTATGCATGGCTTCGCAACACAGATAGCTCTATAAACCAGTTTGATAAGGAACTGGTAAAGAGCGTCAATAGTTTCGAAGATCTTTATTACTCATTTTTTCAATTACTCATTGAAATCCACAATCATCAGCTCAAAAAAATTGAGCGTCGGCGTGCCAAGCACCTTCCAACCGAAGCAGAACTCAATCCGAATATGCGCTTTGTGGAAAACCCTGCACTTGTAGCCATTGTAGAAAGCGAAGCGGTTGGGTCTTATGTGCGAAACAACCTCATTTCATGGGATGATAATCCGGAACTGATAAAAAAATTGGTCGGTGAAATTGAGGACAGCAACTTTTACAATATTTACATGGTAAAAGAAGGCGAACTGGAGCACAAAGACCACAAGGAATTGCTTACAGAAATACTCATTGCAATTTTCAGTAATTCTGATGAGCTATTTGAGGCATTGGAAGAAAAATCGGTTTTTTGGAACGACGATATTGAGTTAGTGCTCAGTATGAACATTCGAACCATTGAGCGTTTAAAGCGCACTTATCGGCTAAAGCCAATGAAGCTGTACAAAAATGATGCTGACAAAGACTTTGTGTTCGATCTATTCCGCAAAACCACAGTCAATTTTAAAGACATCGAAAAGCTGATACAAGAAACGGCCAGTAATTGGGAGCTCGAACGTATAGCTTTAATGGACAAGATAATTATAGCCATGGGTGTAACCGAACTGACGAACTTTCCGGATATACCGGTAAGGGTTACACTTAACGAGTACATTGATATGGCTAAATATTACAGTACCGAAAAGAGCAACACCTTTATTAATGGCATACTTGACAAGTTAGTTTCTCAAATGAGAGAAAACAACAAGCTCAACAAAATAGATGGTGAGAATTTTGATAAACGAAACGAAAACATTAAAGAAAAATAATTATGAAACGCAGTTATTTATTAATAATGGTTTTAGCCATTGCTTTAATGGGCTGTTCCAGTAAAGAGAACAAGAAAACTTCAGCCGAAATGGTAAAAAATCCAATTAGCGGAAAAGGTGTTGATGAAAGCGTAAAAATGCCTGAACTGACCTTTATTGATGAAGATTCAGATAACCCACAATTTCATGATTTTGGGGTGCTTATTCAGGGAGAAACTGTAGTGCACACATTCAAATACAAAAACACGGGCAATACAGACCTAATTATTCGTTCCACAAGCTCTACATGTGGATGCACCGTACCAAACTATACGAAAGAGCCACTAGCACCCGGTGAGGTTGGAAAAATTGATGTTGCATTTGCAAGTGCGGCACGCAAGGGGCGTCAGCATAAAGCTATTACGGTTTTGACCAACGCCCAACCAGCCTCAAAGAAACTAGTGATCGAAGCAAACGTAGTAGTACCAAATTAAAAACTATATACTTATGAACATTTTATTAATGGCAACAGAAGGCGAAGCCGGTGGATTAGCCTCATTTCTTCCACTATTGGTTATCATCGTAATTTTTTACTTTTTCATGATAAGACCACAAATGAAACGCCAAAAGGAAGCAAGAAAATTTAGAGAAAGCATTGCTAAAGGCGATAAGGTATTGACCATTGGTGGAATTTACGGAAAAGTAACCGACGTGGCAGACAGCCAGGTTACGCTGGAAATCTCAGACAACGTTAGAGTGAAAGTAGACAAAACAGCACTGGTGAAAGATACCACCGAACTTGCAAATGCAGCTCGTTAATGCATTTTATAAAAACGTTAAAGGGCTGATTATTTATAATAATCGGCCTTTTTTTTATAAAACAAACCATACCAACAGAAAACTATATACCCCGAAAAGCTGTCCGAAAAAATTGGAATAAACCTTTTATTCCTTGCCTGAAAATAAATATTCAGTGTATATTCGCCTAAAAAATACGCCACGTGACGCAAGAGAAACCTGATAAAAAAACGCCGCTATCGAACATTCAGCATTCAGTTGTACAAACCATAAAACAACTGGACAGACGAATCTTCCTATTCCTTATATTTTTGGTTATCAGCTCAATACTCTGGCTGATGAATGCACTTTCAAAAGACTACATCACCGACGTAGACTGCCCGGTAGAATTTTATAATATACCCGACGATTATGTTTTTATTGGCGACTATCCAAAATCGGTAAAACTACAGGTCTCGGGAAGAGGCTTTTCATTATTGAAATACTCATTGGGCTCTATTGCCCTCCCTTTCAACATCGACTTACAATCGTATTTTTCCGGCTACGAAGACGATCGGCAGAGAATACAATTCCAATATTACCTTAACAGTAAAAAGGAACAAATTACCCGCTTTTTAAACGATGAAGTATCGGTACTCGACATTACACCGGCCACAATAGAATTAAAATTTGATCGGTTACACCAGAAAAAGGTAAAGATAGTCCCTCAAACCAACCTAAAATGGGCACCACAGTATCGCCAAAAAGGAAAAATGACAACAGCCCCAGACTCTGTTTTGGTGAAAGGCCCCAAAAGCATTATCGACACCCTTGTGCGCGTGAGAACAATGCTAATTGAAGATGTGAACATAAAAGAGAACAAAACATACAAAACAAGACTTATTACACCGGAACAGTGCAAGCTATCGGAAAATAGAGTAAGTGTTCGGCTCACCACAAGCCAATTTACCGAAAATACGGTTAAAATACCGATACGTATTATCAACAAACCCGACAGCATAAACCTGACAATATTTCCAAACAGCGTAAATGTAACGTATCTGGTTTCATTCGACAATTTTACCCGAATAAAGCCGGATGATTTTCAAGCAGCCATAGATTATTTGGACATCAAAAAACAGTCGACACCGCAAGAGTTACGGGTCAATCTGCTATTTGTGCCAGAAGAAACACAACTGGTGCGTTACTGGCCGGAAAAAGCCCGTTTTATAATCAGTGAAAAATAAACTAACCATGCAAAAAATTGGCGTAACAGGTGGAATTGGCTCTGGTAAAACGCTAATATGTAAGGTATTTAAACACAGATACAACATACCCGTGTTTGAAGCCGATAAAGAGGCAAAAAACCTAATAAACACTGATAAAAGCCTAAAAGAAGCAATTATAAAACTCTTAGGCGAAAAAAGTTATACTCCACAAGGCAAGTACAACACAAAATTCGTTGCATCAGTAGTTTTTAACAGTGCAGAAAAACTCGAAAAACTAAATGCACTTGTACATCACAAAGTGAGAAAACTGTTTGATAGCTGGGCTGGGCAACAAAACGCTCCATACGTACTTCAGGAAGCCGCAATACTCATTGAAAGTGGCGGCTACAAACAACTTGACAAGCTAATATTGGTTACAGCACCGGAGTCGTTGCGCATAAAACGCGTACAGGAACGTGACAAAATGACAAAGGAACAGGTTTTGCAACGCATGTCGAAGCAACTTAGCGACGATAAACGATTGGCTTTTTCCCAATTCATTATCGAAAATAACGACACAACCAGCATATTGGCACAGGTTGAAAAAATTCACATAAAAATTACACAAAATGGGTAAATTCACAAAATGGATAGCAGGCGGACTCGGTTGGGCGTTTTTTGGCCCCATAGGCGGAATTATTGGATTTGTAGCCGCATCGTTCATGGAAAAAGGGGACGAAATGGAACGCCAGCGCAGCCAAACCACAACCGGAGGTTTTGCCGTTACCCTTTTGATTTTAACGGCATCGGTAATGAAAGCCGATGGCAAAATTTTAAAATCTGAATTAGATTACGTAAAAAGATATTTCTTACAAGCTTTTGGCGAAGAAGCTGCAACAGAAGCCATACGTATGTTGCGCGACATCGTTAAACAAGAAATTCCGCTAAATGAGGTATGCGCTCAGGTAAAAGCCAACATGGACTATGCTTCGCGTACCCAACTACTGCACTTTTTATATGGCATAGCCGATGCCGATGGCGAAATAGCAGCGTCTGAGCAAAAACTAATAGAAGAAATTGGTTACCGAACCGGGGTA
>JAWOEM010000522.1:0-12211 GCA_046482785.1 Salinivirgaceae bacterium | reverse complement strand
GGTATCAATTGTGAAAACAATTACGCCCGGTTTCCAGCCCAATACTCGAAACGTATTGGTAGCCCCGGCGTTACCGGAACCATGTTGGCGCACATCTTTATTAAAAAACGATTTACCAATCCAAATAGCACTGGGTATCGACCCCAGCAAATAAGCAATTATAAATCCAACAATTATTAAAATCATTATTGACGCTCCTTTTCTTCAATTATTGAAATAATGGTTTCTATATCGACACGCTTGGCAATAATACGTTTCTCGTTGTCGAGTAAGTATATGGCAGGCGTGCTGTATACATCGTATTTATTTCTAAAATCGGTAAAATTCTGTGGATCCCAAACATTAACCCAATCAGTAAGTCCTTTATCTGTAATAAACTTTTGCCATTCCTTCTGATCGGACTGTGTGTAAAAAGCATAAACCTGAACATCGTGCTCATGAAGATCCTGAAATACATCAGAATATAATTTGGGAATTTCGGTTTTACAATGACCGCAGGAAGGTTCGTAAAAAGCTACAACTGTGTATTTCGCTTCAACGTCGTACAAGGGATAAAAATATCCCTCTATTGATTGGGCTTTTTCCAATTTGGGAGCTTTAGAACCAATAAGATTTGGCTTGAGTTTCGTAACCCGTTCGCGCAATTTATCTAAATATTCGTCAGAAACCCACTTGGCTCTACCATTCAGATAATAATTTTCGGCCAAATGCACGATTATCTGATCAAATCCCATGTATTTCGACTTGGCATACTTATTAAAAATAAATGCCAACGTGTATTGGAAATAGTCTGTTTCCTCGGGAAAAGAATTCAAAAGGCGGTCTGATGCTGCAATCACTGAATCAGGGCGGCGGATTACTACTTTATCGAAATAGTGCTTTAACTTCCGATGATAGATGGGTGAGTAAAGCATCTGATTATCAGAAAAATCGACATTATCGAAATAGTGTTGGTTATAGTAATTATATTGAAACATACTGTCTGTGATTGTTCCGTTTGCATTGCGCGGAGGCTCGGGAACTTCAATTTCCCGGAGTGCATCGAACATTTTATGTAAAAAGGAACCGGGGTACTCTGTTTTTAATGTTTCCCACTTGTTTTGAACCGATTCGTTCAACGCTTGCAGTGCTTCTTTGTGTTCTTGATTATCCGGATCGCTTTTTAAAGCCTGGCGCAAGTCATTCGATTTTTGGTTCATTTCCATCATAAAATTCTGATAATCAACAAATGCTGTATTGATAGTTGAACCGGATACTTTCATGTCTTTCACATAGGTTTGTGCATCGTCGGATGCGGTTGTTTCAATGTGAAACTCTTGGTCATCACCTAAAATGAACTCGAAATATGTTTTATCGGGAAAAATACATAAATACAGCCCCTTTTTGTAGGTGCTATCGGCTTTCAAGCGTCCTTTACCGACATTATTTAGCGATACGGTATCGTCTATTAATGTATTTTCGCCATAGTGGTGGGCAATTATCACATCTTTATTCTCTAATCCCTTTATTTGTAACGAAATATCGAGTTTTTGACCGATTAATTGCGCTCCAGTTAGAACAAAACTTACAACAAGAACACTCAACTTTAATTTAAATTTCATATTTTTGGGTTTAGAATTATCAATTATGACACATTCAACCGACAAAAGTAATATTTTTGATGACAATTTTGGGCAAACACCTTTATCAGATACCGAATTGTTTGATATGTTGCAGCAAAGTGTGCTCCAACACGAGGTTATCGCAGAAATTGTTCCAATGCTAGCCAACGACAATGCAATTTCTTCCCAAATCATTGAATCGTCGTTAAAAAAAATAAACTCCGTCACCCACGAAAACGTAGGTTTATACGGAATTGATAAAGATAAGATGGTGTTCCATTCACGTGGCCGGTTTTCAAATCAACCCGAAAAATCTATTTTCCCCGATATAATACATTATGAAGAACACCCGGCCATTTTGGCACAAATGCGACGTGCCAATACCATTCAACTGGGCGATACGTCAAATGAAACACCTTTACACCAATTCTTTCATCAGTATTTTCATAGAAACGATGATAAATACTGGGTATTGCCGCTGCAAATCAAGGAAAAACTATATGGTTTTTTAATCGTTCAAAATCCAAATCAAAATACCATCAACAATTTGTTGTATTCATTTTACAAAAGTGTTGCATTGGTTTTTGCTCAAGCTTTTGATCGGGTGGCTGTAATTGCATCAAATACCGACATGCTCGAAAAGCTTAATGATGCCAATCAATTAAAAACCGCTTTTCTAACCAATATTTCGCATGAAGTGCGAACACCCGTAAATTCAATTGTTGGCTTTAGCGATTTGTTAGCCGATCCGGATCTTACGATCGATCAACGGGAAGAATTTATTACCATGATAATGAAAAGTTCCCGTCATCTGGTAAAATTGTTCGACAATATTATTGATGCCAGCAAGTTACAGAGTCAACAAATTTCTTTTCGAAAAGAATGGGTCGATATAAGCACATTATTTAACGAAATTGAACACGAGTTTATCGACGATAAAGATGAAGATCAAACCAACGATAAAGTGATTTTTCAGACCCACTTGCCTGCTTCAAACGATCAATACATGATATATACCGATAAGTTTCGATTTATACAGGTAGTAGGAAAGTTAGTAGAAAATGCGCGGGAAAATACGCCTGAAGGCACTATTTTATTGGCTGCAAAAGAGCAAAACAACAAGTTAATCTTTTATGTAGAAGATTCTGGCATTGGTATTGACCCACAAAAAAATAAAGAAGTTTTCAATCTTTTCGATAACAGCACACATGCATTTACTTTTGCAAGTAGAGGCACAGGGCTTGGATTGAGTATAGCCAAAGAAATGACTACCCAATTGGGTGGGAACATGTATTTTGATTCAGAAGCGGGTGTAGGAACAACTTTCTACATGGCTTTTGACCAAGCAAGTTTTAAAGTAAACAGAAGCGAAAATAAAAAATCTGATAATAATGCAAACGATTGGTCGACAAAAACCATTCTTGTGGCCGAAGACGTTGAGTTTAACTTTATATTTCTCAGAGAAATACTTGTTCCAACGGGCGCCAATGTAATTTGGGCTAAAAATGGAGCAGAGGCCTGTGCTGTAATTGATGAAAACACACATGTAGACTTAATATTGATGGACTTACAGATGCCGGAAATGAATGGGTATGAAGCGGCCGAATACATAAAGAAAGTGAAGCCGACTATCCCTATTGTTGCCCAAACTGCTTTTATGATGGCCAATGAGGATGAAAAATGCTTTAAAATCGGATGCGACGGTTTTCTTTCGAAACCAATCAGACCAAGGCAACTAATTAGTGCAATCAAGAAATTCCTTGTTTAGGGATTGCAGTCAGGGTTTATTTACAATATTTTTCCATCGACTTTTCTGCTTCGTGGCTACCTTTTCGTTTGGCTTTTTTGTAATTTTTGCACGCAGCTTTCAAATCGCCCATATGGCGCAACACTTGAGCTTTTACCAAGTAGTAGTCCGGATTGTCATCATCCATATCAATAGATAAATTACTCATATTCAAAGCTTTCTGATATTCCTGTTTCAATAAAAATACATTTGCAAGCATGTAGTACCCTTCCACAAAATCAGGCCGCTCATCAATAATTTGTTGGTAAAGCTTAATGCTTTCGTCTAATTGTTCCGTTTGAGTATAACAGAAGGCCAGCTGTAAGCGGATATTCATTTTTTCCGCATCGAGTGACTTGGCTTTTTCCAATACGGGTATGGCTTTCTCAAATTGATGCTGGCGAATCAATTCCATTCCTACCTTTAGTAGGGAGTCACTATTTTGGGCATTAGCCGATAAAAGTAGCGAAAGGAGGCAAAACAAGGTTAAATATATTTTCATATTCGGTAAATTTTCGTTTTTTTTGTTCAAAGTTGGCGAAGGAAAGAGGTGTTTTTGCAAACAAAATTTACTAATCGCACGTACAACCTACCCAATAGATAAAATTTAGAATTATCAAATGACTAAATATACATTTTTTATTTTTATTGCGCTACTATTTCTTTCTGTATTTGGCCACAGCCAAGATGAAATTTTCATCGTATACGGCAAAGTCAAACTAGAGGGAGGATCAGAAGAGAATGTAGTAATCTCATTAAAAGAGAATGGCCGAGAAATAAAACAGGTTCGTCCGCCTCGTAACGGAAAGTTCGAATTCGATTTAAACTACGACAAAGACTACATAATTACCTTTGCTCGCGACGGATATATTTCCAAAAGTATAGAAATTAATACCCATGTACCTGCAGCTGTAAAAAAAGATGAAATGCTTTTTCCCTTTGCAGCTTATCCGTTTCAGGTAGAATTAAATCCACAAGCCGAAAACAAAGTGGTTGTATTCAATCAGCCCGTGGGTATGATCAAATACGACCCCTCCATTAATGATTTTGATTACGACACAGACTACTCAAAATCGGTACAGGCCAAAATTGATAATAAAAAGAAAAATTCGGCAGAACTTGCACAAGCCGAAGCCGAAGCCAAACGAGAAGCAGAGTTAGAAGCAGAGAAAAAAGCAGCCGTCGAACGCGCAGACCACATAGCAAAAGAAAAAGCCCGTGCTGAACAGGCCAAAAAAGCAGAGGAAGAGCGGAAACGACAGCAAGAGAAGGAACGCGCCCAGCAAATTGCACGCGAAAAGGCACGTGCCGATAGCATACGCCAAGTAGAAGAAGAAAAACGTCGACAAGAAGCATTGGCCAGAGAAAAGGCAGCAGCTGAAGCATTAGCAAAAAAGCAAGCCGAACAAAAACGTATTGCGGACAGTTTAGCCAAGGCGAAAGAGCTTCAGGCACAAAAGCAACGCGAAGAAGCCGAAAAGAAACAGCAGGAAGAAGCCAGGAGGCAACGAGAAGAAGCCCTTGCCAAAGCTCAACGTCTGGCACGTGAGAAAGCTCGCACCGATAGTATCAACAAGGTACGTGAAGAACAGCGTCGACAAGAGGAAATTGCACGTGCCCGGAAAATTGCCCGTGAAAAAGCACGAGCCGATAGTTTACAACGAGTAGAGGCAGAAAAACGTAGACAAGATTCGATTGATGAAGCTCAAAAGGCTGCAGAGGCATTAGCCCAAAAACAGGCCGAACAAAAACGTATTCAAGATAGCACTGCCAAAGCCAAAGAGCTACAAGCACAGAAACAGCAAGAAGAAGCCGAAAAGAAACGTCAGGAAGAATCCAAACGCCAACGCGAAGAAGCACTGGCCAAAGCCAAAAAAAGAACAAGAGATAAAGCACGTGCCGATAGTTTACGACAGGTTCAGGCTCAAAAACACCGACAAGATTCAATTGAGGAAGTCCGCCGTGTAGCAGAAAAATTAGCAAAAAAACAAGCTGAGCAGCAACGCATACAGGATAGTTTAGCAAAAGCCAAAGAGCTTCAGGCTCAAAAACAACACGAAGAAGCTGAGCGAAAACGTCAGGAAGAAGCCAAGCGCCAACGCGAAGAAGCGCTTGCTAAAGCAACAGCTCAGGCCAAAGAAAAGGCCAGAGCAGACAGTTTAAAGCAGGTAGAAGAGGCCAGACAACGAGAAGAAGCAATCGAAAAAGCACGGAAGGCTGCGCGGGAAAAAGCACGTGCCGATAGTTTAATTCAAGCTGAAGCAGAAAAACGCAAGCAAGACTCCATTGCAGAAGCTAAAGCTGCAGCTCAATCCTTAGCCCAAAAGCAAGAAGAAGAACGCCGCAAGCAAGAGGCTATTGCGAAAGCTAAAAAGGAGCAGGCTCTAAAACAGCAACAAGAAGCGGAACAAAAAAGAAAGAAAGAGGCTGAACGCAAGCGTCAGGAAGCTATAGCAAAAGCGAAAACTAAGACAAGGGAAAAACAAATTCGTGACAGCCTGCTTCGTGTGGAGCGAGAGAAACGTATTGCCGATTCTATTGCCAATGCCAATCGCATAGCGGAAGACCGGGCAAAAGAAATGGCTGCTGAGAAACGTAGGCAAGAAGAAATGGAAGCTGCAAAAGAAGCAAAACGGAAGCAGATGGAAGCCGATTTGGCAGCGCGAAAAGCTGCAGAAAAGGAACGTGAACGCCAAGAAGCAATTGAACGAGCTAAAAAATTGGCAGAACAAAAAAAGAAAAATGAACAACACAATATTGCAGATGAAGATCTCCCTGACGGATCAATCGACGAATTAGAAAAACAGGCAAAAAATGATCGGTTACCACAGGGAGAGAGGGAGCGTATTATTGCAGCGTATAAAAAGAAATTAGCTGAGGTGTATACTTCCCAAATAACCAAAAAAGTGTTTGAAGATAAACACAAAACCACAACCAAGTTTTATGTAAATAAAAATGGAACCGTAACGGTTTACATCAAAGTTGAACATAGTTGGGGAGGGGTTTACTATTTTATTGAAGATCGCGATATGTCGTACCGAAATATCAGCAAATCGATTTTCCACGCGGAAACCAAACAATAAAACACAAAAAAAGCGATGAAGTTTTCATCGCTTTTTTTAATTATATCGCTTTAATTACAATTCGTTTAATGCTTCTAACGCCTTGTCGTAATCGGGTTCCTCGCCAATTTCAGAAACATACTCTACATAACGCACCTTATTTGATTTATCTAAAATCACTACTCCACGAGCCAATAAGCGCAATTCATCGATTAAAAAACCATACTTTCGACCAAAATCTACATCTTTATGGTCTGATAACGTAACAACCTTATCGATTCCTTCCGCTCCACAAAAACGTTTTAGAGCAAATGGTAAATCGTTAGAAATAGCAAGTATTGCCGTATTTACAAGTTCTGCAGCTTTCTTATTGAACATCCGATTTTGAGCAGCACATACAGGAGTATCTACCGAAGGAAAAATGCTTAATACTTTTACTTTTCCATCGTAATCGCTCATTTTAACAGGTTTCAGATCATTATTAAGCACCGTAAAATCGGGAGCCGAGTCACCTACTTTAATTTCTTTTCCTACCAGTGTAACAGGGTTTCCACCAAATGTTACTTTTACATTATTCTTTTCCATAGCTTTTATATATCTAATTTTGTTTAAGTTCAACTATATATACAGTCGATGGGGATATTTGTTTACGGAAACAATTAAAAAAATAAAATTGCACCTATTTTCCATAAAAAAGGTGAACCCGTCTATGGATTCACCTTTAAAAAATGTTCAAATATGCCTATTTATAAAGTGAAGTGTTTAGTTCAGAATGTTCGAGATCAAGACGTATGAGGATTTTTAATTTGAGCAACCACGCAGATATCGGACATCATGAACAAACACTATTTAATTTTTCCCGGGCTTCTCAGACGTAGAGTTCTCCTGATCTGCCTTCTCGTTGCGTTTTACCTTAAACTCAATTTTTTCTTCTTTTTTACTAAAAGAAGCCTTAATTGTATCGCCCTCTTTTAAATCTGATTTTAAGATCAGCTCAGCCATTTCGTCTTCAAGGTACTTTTGTATCGCTCTTTTTAGCGGACGAGCACCATATTGCTGATCGAATCCTTTGTCTGCAATAAACTCCTTAGCAGGAACCGACAACTCCAACTTGTAGCCCAACTCTTCGGTGCGACTATATAAACCCTCAAGCTCAATATCAATAATTTTATGAATTGCAGCTTTATCAAGCGCATTGAACATAACCACATCGTCGAGACGATTGATAAACTCCGGTGCGAAAGCATTTTTAAGCGCTTTTTGAATAATTCCCTTACTATAATCGTCGGCACTTTTAACTTTAGCCGAAGTAGCAAATCCCACACCTTGGCCAAATTCACGCAATTCGCGTGAACCAATATTGGACGTCATAATAACAATCGTATTTCGGAAATCGACCTGACGACCAAAACTATCCGTAAGACGACCTTCGTCTAACACTTGCAATAGAATATGAAACACATCGGGGTGTGCTTTTTCAATCTCGTCTAGTAAAACCACAGAATAGGGCTTACGCCGCACCTTTTCTGTTAACTGACCACCTTCTTCGTAGCCTACATATCCGGGAGGTGCTCCTACCAAGCGGGAAATGGCAAATTTTTCCATATACTCGCTCATATCTACACGGAGCAACGCTTCAGTAGAATCAAAAAGGTATTTTGCCAGCACTTTTGCCAGCTGCGTTTTTCCAACTCCAGTTGGACCAAGGAAAATAAATGTTCCGATGGGCTTAGCCGGATCTTTCAGACCTGCTCGATTCCGTTGTATGGCTTTTACAATTTTCTCAATTGCCTGATTTTGCCCCACAACACTGCGTTCCAGCTCTTCGCCCATTTTTAATAAGCGCATACCTTCTGTTTGAGCAATACGCTTAACCGGCACACCTGTCATCATGGCAATAACCTCTGCCACATTTTCTTCTGTCACCGTTTCGCGGTGTTTAATAAGCTCTTTTTCCCATTGCTGCTTGGCATTTTCCAGCTCCTCAGTCTTTTTTCGCTCTTCATCGCGCAATTGTGCAGCTTTTTCAAAGTCTTGTTCGTGAACCTTCTTTATTTTTTCATCATGCGTCTTTTCAATTTCATCTTCCAATTCAATAATCCTTTTGGGAACTTTGATATTCGAAATATGTACTCTTGAACCACTTTCGTCGAGCGCATCAATGGCCTTATCGGGCAAATACCGATCTGAGATGTAACGCATCGATAATTTTATACACGCATTGAGCGCTTCATCCGTATAATTTACATTATGATGCTCCTCGTAGCGCTCCTTGATGCGATTCAGAATTTCGAGGGTTTCTTCCGGCGAAGTAGCCTCTACCATAACTTTTTGAAACCGGCGCTCCAAAGCGCCGTCTTTTTCAATATGCTGTCTGTACTCATCCAGCGTGGTTGCTCCAATGCACTGAATTTCGCCGCGCGCCAAAGCCGGTTTTAGCATATTGGCAGCATCGAGCGAACCCGTTGCACCTCCGGCACCCACAATAGTGTGAATTTCATCGATGAAAAGAATAATATTGTCATTCTTCGATAATTCGTTGAGAATAGCCTTAATTCGCTCTTCAAACTGCCCTCTGTATTTGGTTCCGGCAACGATTGATGCCAAGTCTAGAGTAACAATTCGTTTATCGAAAAGTACACGCGAAACCTGTCTTTTTACAATTCTGGAAGCCATTCCTTCTACAATAGCCGATTTTCCAACACCGGGTTCGCCAATAAGAACAGGGTTGTTCTTTTTTCGACGACTCAGTATTTGTGCCAGTCGTTCTATTTCTACTTCACGTCCCACAATGGGGTCGAGGCGCTTCTCTTCAGCAGCTTTGGTTAAATCGACACCAAAATTATCGAGCACAGGTGTGTCTGAATCCGATTTGGGTGTGGATGATTGAAAATCGCCCGGTTCATCCATCTCTTCATCACCATAGCCTGAACTGTCGCGTGCTTGCGGACTGTATTTCAGGTAACTATCCTTAAACTTATCGTAATCGATATCTAAATCACGTAGTGCCATTGCGGTAAGCGAATTTTCTTCTTTTAATATTGCCAACATTAAATGTTGTGTATCGATCTCGTCATTTTTTAAAGCGCGTGCTTCCAGATAAATAAGTTTCAATACCCGTTCTGTGGGGCGCATAAACGGCAACGAATCGCGCTTGTTTATGTCCAGCGAAGATTCCTGACGAATCTGTTCTTCAATGGTTTGTCTGATATCTAATAATTGAACTCCGAGACTAAGCAATACGTCAATGGTAGGGTTTTCACCCTCCCGAAGTATTCCCAAAAATAGATGTTCAATACTAATATACTCATTACCAAGCCGCACAGCTTCTTCTCGACTGTAGGTCAAAACCTCCGTTAATCTTTCCGAAAATTGAGCATTCATATTCAAAATGGGTTTTCTTCGTTTATAAAATGTAGGTACCAGTGGTACAAAAATGAAACCTAACTAATCCAATCTGCAAAATAAAACAAAAACGCATTAAAATGGGCGATTGTTCATAAAAAAAACGGTTCGAAGACAAAAAACAGTTACACAAATTATGAACAATTGGTTGTTGATAAAGTTAACAGTCAAAACAATTGTATATCTCAGCATAATGCGTATTTTTGAGGCTAATTTTCAAAACCGTAAATGAATGGCTGAAGGAGAGAACATACTAAAGATCAATATCGAAGAAGAAATGAAGTCGGCCTACATTGATTACTCAATGTCGGTAATTGTTGCACGAGCACTTCCCGATGTACGGGACGGCTTAAAACCGGTGCATCGTCGTGTTTTATTCGGTATGCACGAATTGGGAGTTAATTATAATAAGTCACACAAAAAGTCGGCTCGTATTGTAGGAGAGGTGCTGGGTAAGTATCACCCACACGGCGATTCTTCTGTTTATTATGCCATGGTACGTATGGCCCAACCATGGTCGATGCGTTACATGCTTGTCGACGGCCAAGGAAACTTTGGTTCTGTCGATGGTGACAGTCCGGCAGCTTTGCGTTATACAGAAGCACGCTTAAAACGCATTTCTGAGTTAACGCTGGCCGATATCGATAAAAATACCGTCGATTTCCAGCTAAACTTTGATGATACGCTGAAAGAACCATCGGTACTACCAACCCGCCTACCAACATTGCTTGTCAACGGGGCATCAGGTATTGCAGTGGGAATGGCTACAAATATGCCACCGCATAACCTTTCAGATGTTATAGATGCATGTGTAGCTTACGTAGACGATTACGATGTCGATATCGAAACGCTAATTGAGAAAATAAAAGCACCCGATTTCCCTACAGGTGGAATTATTTATGGCTATACCGGTGTTAAAGAGGCCTACAGAACCGGAAAAGGCCGTGTAGTAATGCGTGCCAAAGCCGAAATAGAAACCGACGACAATGGGAAAGAACGCATTATTGTAACTGAAATTCCTTACATGGTGAACAAGGCCGAAATGATTATAAAAACGGCCGAGCTGATTAACGATAAAAAACTGGAAGGAATTACAAACCTCAACGATGAGTCGGATAGAAACGGAATGCGCATTGTTTACGACATAAGACGCGATGCCATTGCCAATGTCGTTCTCAATAAACTTTATAAATATACACAGCTACAATCAACATTTAGTGTCAATAATATTGCACTGGTAAAAGGGCGTCCGAAGTTATTAACGCTGAAAGAAATTATCAGAGAATTTATTGAGCACAGACACGAGGTTGTTACCCGCAGAACGCAATACGAATTAGATCAGGCTGAAAAACGCGCCCATATTCTGGAAGGACTCATTATCGCCAGCGATAATATCGACGAGGTTGTTAAACTAATCAGAAGTTCGTCGAACCGGGAAGAGGCAAAAAACAAGTTAATTGAGCGCTTCGAACTATCTGAAGCTCAATCAAAAGCGATTGTTGATATGCGCCTCGGTCAGTTGACCGGTTTGGAGCAAGACAAATTGCGCGACGAATATAATGAATTGCTGGAGAAAATAAACTGGTATAAGAAAGTATTGGCCGACAAGGAAATACGAATGGGAATTGTTAAAGACGAATTAGTCGAAGTTAAAGAACAATACGGCGACGAAAGACGCACAGAAATACAGATGGATGCTGAAGAATTTAATCCGGAAGATTTCTATGCTGATGAAGACGTTGTAATTACTATCTCGCACCTTGGTTATATTAAACGAACAGCTTTAGCTGAGTTTAAAACCCAAGGCCGTGGTGGTACCGGGTCAAAAGGTAGTTCTACACGCGATTCCGATTTTGTGGAGCACATGTATGTAGCTTCGATGCATAATACCATGCTGTTTTTTACTGAAAAAGGAAAATGTTTCTGGCTGAAAGTATACGAAATCCCGGAAGGAACACGTACTTCGAAAGGGCGTGCCATGCAAAATCTACTGAACATTGAAACAGAAGATAGTGTAAAAGCATATATTAATGTAAAAGATTTGAAAGATGAAGATTACATTAATTCGCACAACATAATTTTGGCAACGAAAAAAGGTGTTGTCAAAAAGACCTTACTTGAAGCCTATTCTCGTCCGCGTACCAACGGTATTGTAGCAGTAAATATTAGAGAAGGCGATGAGTTATTGGAAGCAAAATTGACCAACGGAAAACATGATATATTAATGGGCGTGAAAGCCGGCAAGGCCATACGCTTCCCCGAAGCCAATGTACGCACAGTAGGTCGTACCGCAGGAGGAGTAAGAGGTATTTCACTGGCCGAAGGCGATGAAGTTATTGGTATGATTACGGTTGAAA
>JAWOEM010000516.1:0-3166 GCA_046482785.1 Salinivirgaceae bacterium | reverse complement strand
GTAGTTACGTTTGGCGTTTCGTACATTTTTTACGACCAGCCGATCGACCCACACATATCTCCCCAAAGGAAGTGCAATTATGCCTAGTGCATCGTAGGGCAGTTGGGGTAAAAGGGAGTTGAATCCGCCTGTGGTATAAAGGTGCCAGCCGGCATACCCCAATGCAAGAGCAGCCACAAGCAATAAGCTGGTTATGGCATTTTTTCGTGCTGACTTGCGGTAATTCTGTTCAATGGCTTCCGGAGATTCGCATTCTCTCATTTCTGCATGAATATTCTCAACTATTCTGCTTTTTTCTTCTTTCAGTATCCTCCGGTCAAATTTTCTGGCATAAAGTAACTTTCCGGCAGCAAGCTTTTTCTGAAAGTCAATAGAACCATCATGTTTAAAGTAAAAGAAGAGTTCTTCGGTAGTTTTAGCGTCCATATTCATCTGTTTATTCACTTAAAATGGAAAGTGGTTTTTTAGCATTTGGATGTCATTTAGCATCGATGTCCAAAGGTATTTGCAGGCGTTCTTATTCTTTCATTGAAATACCCAGAAAGTTATCGCTGTTAAGGGTGAAATGCAGCATTACAAGGTCACCCACGTTAGTGCTCTTAAATGTTTGCTCATCAACCTCGTGCCTTTCTCCCTCGACTTTGAAAAAGTACTTTTGTGATGGACGCATTTTTTGTCCCCACAAACGCGGGAGAATGTTGCCAAGTATGGGGATATAAAGCATACCACTACCGGCTTCGTAAGATGTTTCTTGTTTTTTGGCCTGTAGTGCCGCCTCTTTTAGTACCTTTTCGCCGTTTTTTAGATCTTTATTGTGCTTTCTATTTACCATGATGAGGACAAAAACACTGAGTGAAACAATAGTCACATCAATAAAAATGAGCATTTTAAGCTGCTCCGGATGAAGCAAAAAAAGAATAAGATTGATAAATGCTCCGGCGGTTAAAATCAGTATAGCAAAAATGTAACCCATGCGCTTTTCATATCGAATTGCTTTTCTGTCGGCGGGCGATAGTGGTAATTTTTTGATTTTCATCTGTTTATAATTTTGGTTTTAGTTGCCAGCACCTGTCCCGATAGCCAATCGGGCTGGAGCTTGCCATGATAAGTCCAACGTAATCCGTATACTCTTTGTTGCATCGTTGTAGTCATGCTTTGCACTAACGCGAAACAGGCTGTGTGTGTCTTTTTTTAGTCAATATCGAGTTGTCGGCCCTCTTCGAATGCCTTTTTATCCATTCCAGTGCCAACCCCAATTCCAATTGCCATTCCAATTGGCAGGCCAATTCCCAAATAGGCCATATTGTCGAGACTCATTCCAAACACAACTCCAATCGGAAGTCCAAATGCAGCCATTCCAACTGCTAGCCAAATATTTCGATAATAGTTTCTTGGAACCAGCTTGGCTTCTTTTTCAAGTAGCTCAATAATTTTTGTTTGCTTCTTTTTAATTGTTTTCCTGAATTCGTCGCCCGAGCTGGAATTGGAGTTCAGTTCTTCAATTTCTTGGTTAAGCGATTCAACGATTTCTGCCGGCAGCTCTTTACTTCGCAGCTGTTTTAGAAGCTTGTCCAATTGCCTGAATGCCTCTTTAAGCTTGTCGTTTTCCTCTACCCCGGGCTTGTGGTTTAATTTGTGAATTTCCATTATTTGTTTTATTGAAGTATATACTTGCCGTTCAACACCTACGCGAGCTTTTCTATGCGTTTGATATTTGTGAATAAATTTTCTATTTCGTCGCCGTTGAGCTCCCAGTTTGCCCGGATCAATCCCAAGTACGATCCGGTTTTTAATTCAGGGATGTAGCTCATATCAATATCATTGATAAAAACCCAGTAACGGGGATTGTTCATCATAAAGTCATAAATTTCGTGTTGAATTTTCGGATCGTGAAGGAAACTCACTGCTCTTTCCACATGTTCTCCGGTAAGGAGTAGTTTTCGATCGAGTTGGCGATCGTTAAACCGATACGTTTTTCGCATGTTTATGAATTGGAGCCTGTCGAAAATGGTCTTTTTCCTAATTTGCACATTCACGCTTTTGGGCAGATCAATAGGAATTAACACACCGCTGTATATGGATCGGATTCCAAAGTAACGCGGGTTTGAGTATGCTGCAAAATACCGTTTATCAGTCTGATTGTCGGGGAAGTATACTATACGCCCGTGCCTAATGTGTGAATGAACCAACAAAGAGCTTTGATCAGATTCCTGAGACCTGGCTTTGCGACCGGTTTGGCGGGCGTAGTCTTTCAGAATTTCTATAGCGGGTTTATCTTCCATGGGTTAAGAATTTTTTTTGTGATTTTCCTGGTCTTGCTCTTCCTCGTTTTGTGGTTGTTTTTTCCAGCGTCCGGCATCGTTCAGCGCTTTGGTAATGAGCCATTCCAATTGCCCGTTGGTACTGCGAAATTCATCGGCAGCCCACTTTTCCAAAGCTTTCATTTTATCTTCCTCCAAACGGAGTACGAATTTTCTTTTCGTCATATTCTGCGCCTCCACGCCCTAGGGTGTTTGTAATGAAACAAGTTGGTTTTAATACTCACACGAAACCTGTTTTAATGATTTAATGTGCCGGCATTGACAATTGGTCGTGCCGATTCGTCGGAGCAGAGCACAACCATTAAGTTGCTTACCATGGCAGCCTTGCTTTCTTCGTCTAAATTTACAACATTCTTACCCTCAAGTTTATCAAGTGCCATTTCGACCATTCCTACAGCGCCTTCTACAATTTTTTCGCGAGCGGCAATTACCGCAGAAGCCTGTTGTCTGCGAAGCATGGCGCTGGCAATTTCTTCGGCATAGGCAATGTAGTTTATACGCGCCTCAATAACATGTATTCCGGCAAGCTCCAAACGTTCCGAAATTTCTTTTTCAAGCTCATGATTAATCTCCTCTCCACCCGATCGTAGGGTAAGTTCGGCATCTTCTTCTTCAAAATCGTCGTATGGGTAAGATCCTGCAATTTTTCGCAATGCGGCTTCACTTTGTACGAGAACAAAATGCTTAAAATCATCGACTTGGAACGCTGTTTTGAAGGTTTCCTCCACTTTCCACACGAGCACAACTCCAATTTTAATGGGGTTTCCCACTTTATCGTTCACCTTAATGGGATCGCTGTCGAAGTTGTGTGCACGAAGTGATATTTTCTTTTTTACAAAAAACGG
>JAWOEM010000416.1:0-3123 GCA_046482785.1 Salinivirgaceae bacterium | reverse complement strand
CATCTGAATAAATGAGGTTTGCGCCCAAAGGCCTCGCTGTTTTTCCTCCCTCTTTAACAAGGGGTTGCAACCCCTTGTTGGTTGGTCTTGGTTGGTCTTCAGTGGCTATTCGCTCCCAATCGGAGGCCGTCTCAAAGTCGATCTCCGATTTAAGTCTCCAATAAACCTTCAAGCGAGGGTTTCGCTCTAAGCGAATCCCTCGCTGCGGCCAATCGGAAGCCGACTCAAAGGCGGTCTCCGATTATTTCACGCCCGCCTCTACAATCTGTATCTCTTCCTCCGATAAACCGTAAAGCTCGTAAACCAGTTGGTCGATTTGGGTTTCGAGGGCGGTGGTGTCTGAATTGGGATTTAAAGTCTTTTGTTTTTGCACTTCTTCAACTATTTCATTTAAAGATTCAATGTTTTCAGCGATAGGCACATCCATCATGTAGTCCGTAAAAAAACGCAAATAACCTCCTCTAATTGAATTTGATATATTTTGGAAATAAAACAAGAACAATCTTGAATTAAGAAACCCTAACATGCCCATAGATTTTGTTCCAATATTGTAAACAGTATTTACAGAGTAAAATCCATCTTCATCGAATATAAACTTAAGTTTTTTCGCAATATCAGGATACATGATTTTAGGTTCATCAAATTTGTTTGTATTTGTAGGGCTTGCTTGTAGTTCGTACCATTTATTTCCACCTGCTTTTTTCTTCAGTTTTTCTTTAAACAGTTTTAAATGTTCAAAAATGGCATTGTAGTTTTCGATTTGAATACCTTTTCGTGATAAAATTAAATACTTATCAGAACTTGCTTTTTGATACCTTTGAATATCTCTCCCGGCCATCAACGGTTTTATTATCTCTTCACTTTTCGGATCCTCCTGAATCAACTTGCTTCTGGTTGCTTCATCAATTACAAATGCTTCGTTTAAGCCTGTTTTAATACCATAAAAAATGTTACCATTCGTATACTCCTGCAAGGTAGTTCCTTGTGCAAATATTTTCATCAACAATTTTTGTATCTTCACATCATTCAATGACCAACCCTTATCATTTAACCCTTTCACCAAAACACTAATTTTATTATTTTCTGCATACTGCTTTAGGCTATTCTCGAATTTTAAGGTTTCAACATTTATTGCCATAAAGGTGTCTTTTGGCGTATTTTTAGAGAGGTGCAGAATTAGGGGATAAGTTGTTGCTTCTTCAAACACAGGCAAATCGCCAAAATCTAAAATATTCTCAATGGCTTGTTTCTTTATAAATGGTCTGAGGTTTTTGCCATAACCTGCACGCAACCATTTATTTGGTACAATAAAAACAAACTCCCCCTTATCCCGCAAAACAGACAAGCTCCTCTCTATGAAGTACACATACAAATCAGCTGTGCCATTGTAAATTTCATAATTTAACTGGAGATATGGCTTTAAATCTGAAAATACTTCCTGCCTGATATACGGCGGATTCCCGATCACCACGTCAAACCCGATGAAATCGCCGTTGTCGTCTAACACTTCGGGGAACTCGAAGCGCCATTCAAAGGCGTTTTCGTATATTTTGTTGTTTTTAATTTCCTGAATTTGGGTTTCGAGCTTTGTTTTTTCGTTGGCAAGTTTTTCGGCTTTTTTGTTCCATTTCGCTTTTTCGGCCTTGGAAAGCTCAAACATTTGCACTTGGTTGGTGTGTAAGAACAGTTCACCATCGAGTTTGCGCAATTGCTTCACTTTAGGGTCGTTTTGCGATATTTCGCTGCGAAAGTTGGACTTAATGTCGTTAATCAGCCGCTCCATTTCGTGTTTTTGCTCTTTGTCTTTTGCTCTGCGGTATGCATCTACGGCAACGCGGTAGTTGTCAATAGTCCATTTGCTTTTGCCGAGCGCTTGTTTCAGGTCGGCATCGAGCGGAAAACGGCTAATGAGCGAGTTGCCGCATTTGATGTTGATGTCGATATTGGGCAGGGTTTCCAACTCTTCGGTACCCGATTTATAATAGGCATTTTTGAGTAGCTCAATCCACAGGCGCAGCCGGCATATTTTTACGGAGTTGGGGTTAATGTCAACACCAAACAGGCAACTTTCGATCAAAGTTTGTTTTTCGTGAAAAAGCGTCTCCTGCACGCGTTGAGTTTCGGCATTTTTGGGATTGTACTCGAAAAGTTCGCCATTTTCGTCGGTTACAATAAGCTCATCGTTTACCACCTCGAAACTGTATTCTTTTAATCGGCGTCCGGTACGATCTTGTAAAATGCGCAAGTCGTTTTTTACGGCAATAATCTCGTTGAGTGCCGACACCAAAAAGTGGCCTGAACCCACGGCGGGGTCACAAATTTTTAATTGGTTGATAATTTTATTGGCTTCGTCGGCATCGTCAATTTTATTGTAAAGATCGTCGAGGTTTTGGCAACTCCATTTTTTGGCATCATTAAATTTTTGCACTACGGCTTTGCGTATGGTTTCACGCGCCATGTACATGGTAATAAACCCGGGCGTAAAGAACGAACCATCTTTGTAGCCGTTAATTTTTTCAAATATCAGCCCCAGCACCGATGCATTGATAATGGTTTTGTTTTCTTCCTGAATTTCTTCGCTGCCCTCGCTGGCAAAATCGTAGGCACTTAAAAACCGAAACAAATAATCGAGTGTGGTGAGTTTCCCGGTGAGTTTTTTGCCTGAGCTGTTTTTCAAAACAGTTTGCGAATGAATGGAAATCTCCTTATCGTCGCGCAAGTTACTGATAAAAAGCGTTCTGTGTTCAATTTCGGTAGGTTCAAACAGCGAGCTGTTCAGGTAAGGAATTTTTTTAAATGCCTCCTTAATATCTTCATTGCGTTCGGCCGCTCGCTCACCGCACAGAGGAGTTCGTCGCCCAGCGCGTGACCCATGACATCGTTGAGCGTACTGGCGTCATCCAGGTCAACCAGGGCCAGTGCCAACGGGGTGTCCGTCTTGGCCAGTCGATCCGTCAGGTGGCGGCGCAACAGCTGGCGATTCGGCAGGCCGGTCAAGGAATCGTAGTAGGCCAGGCGCAGGATGTGCTGCTCCGAGCGTTTGCGTTGCAGCGCACTCGCCAGGAGTTCGCTGACCCGCGCCGCGACGTGGACTTCATCCGCTGCCCAGCCCGGGTTCGGGTC
>JAWOEM010000347.1:0-4248 GCA_046482785.1 Salinivirgaceae bacterium | reverse complement strand
AAATGGTTATCCGTTTTTGTACCTAATTTGATTTTGATTTTCTTCATTTGCCCCATTGTCCGCCAGCTGGCGGATGTGAAGAAAATCAATTGCTCCCTTTAGGGTTTGGGGCAGAACAATTGATTTTCACTGCATTGGTTCTGTTTTAGGTGCAAAAACGGATATGCGTATTATTTTTTCATTTTTTCGGGCATCCAGGCTTCAACGGTTGCTTTATTATCGTTGTACCATTTTTTTGCAGCTGCTTCTGTATTGTCACCTTTTCTAATGTAGGTCATTAAACTGAGCAACTGCTCTTCGTTAAGGTTAAAGTTGCTGAAAAATTCTCCAAGTACTGGGCGTTCTTTTTTAAAGTCCTTGCGTGTTACAATTGCACACACATCTTTAGGGAATATTCCTTTTGGATCGTCCAGGTATTTGATGTCGAATTCCGACCACATGAAATGTGGTTTCCATCCGGTAATAATAATTGGTTCTTTTTTGGCAGTAGCACGTTTGAGAGCTGCCTGCATTGCCGGGCCGCTTGACGTTACTTGTTTGAAATCCAATCCATAAGCCTCAATGGCTTTTTCTGTGTTTCCATGTATTCCGGCTCCACTTCCAATGCCAATAATTTCTCCATCGAACATGTCCACATTGGCTTTAAGGTCTTCTATTGAGTTTAACTCAACATAGTTGGGTACAACCAAACCGGTAGTTCCACTACTAAACGATTCGCCAATTTTTTCGAGCTTATCGCCAAATTTTTTCCAATATTTTTCATGTGTGTGTGGTAACCAAGCATCCATCATTATATCGGCGTCGCCTTTAGCAAGCGATGCATAAATGGGCCCCGGCTCAAGCGGTGTAATTTCAACATTGTACCCTTTATCCAAAAGAGCTGCTTCTGCTAGGTGTGTAAAGGCAATGCCTTCTTCCCAGTTCGGGTAAAGAATGGATATTTCCTTTTCTTTATCTGTCTTTTCTTTTTTTGGACCAGATTGACATGCATTCATTGATAGCAATACTACACCTGCCAGTGCAATTGCCATTGTTTTAATTGTTAAAGTCATTTTTTTCATAATAATTCTATTTTAGTTTTCTTGATTAAGTTTACTTCCCATTCCCAGATTTTGTGTTATACGGTCGAGAATAATTGCTAAAATTACAATCCCCAATCCGGCTTCAAAACCCAGTGCAATATCTGCTTGCAATATTCCTTTATAGACTTCCTGACCGAGACCTCCGGCGCCTACCATAGAAGCAATTACAACCATTGAAAGCGAGAGCATGATCACCTGATTTACGCCTGCCAAAATAGTTGGCATAGCCAATGGTAATTGCACTTTGTATAGCAATTGGCGCTTTGTAGATCCGAAAGCATGCGATGCTTCGACCACATCTTTGGGCACATTTCGAATACCAAGATTCGTTAGGCGCACCGCCGGTGGAAGAGCAAATACAATGGTGGCTACAACGCCCGGTACATCGCCAACGCTAAAGAGGATAATGGCCGGAATAAGGTACACGAAAGCCGGCATGGTTTGCATAAAGTCCAGTATTGGACGGATTATTTGCTCGGCTCTATCGTTGCGTGCAGAATAAATTCCTAACGGTATGCCAATGGCTAAAGCGATTATGGCTGAAGCCAATATGAGTGCAATAGTTTGCATGGTTTGTTCCCAGTAGCCCATGGCCCAAAGTAAAAACAAACCTAAAACTGTAAAAATTGCCATGCCACCGCCGGCTTTCCAGCCTTTTTTGGTAAATAACTGACCGCGAGCTGGTAAATAATAGGAGAGGGCAGCTAAAAGTATCATTATAACCCAAAAGGGTAAGAATGTAAATACCGTTTCAATTCCTGTAACCACTCCGCCAATTCCGGCGGTAATGGCGTCGAAAAATCCACTCGCATTAGTCGATAACCATTCAACACCTTTTTCTACATATTTTCCGGGTTCTATTTTCATAGGGTTAACCCTCCTTCCTCTTTAATTTTCACAACTTCTTTTTGGTTTTTTCGAATCATTTCACCAATTACCGAAGAATGTACAACCACTCCAAGCAGGCGTTTATCTTTGTCTACAACGGCCATGTTGTATATGTTGTCGAGAAACAGGGGTAGCAATTCTGCTACGGGAGTTTCCGGATCTACGGCCATAACTTCGCCTTTGGCGTGCATGTATTCACTTATCTTCACATTGCCTTTGTTTTCAAGTGCAGCCATTTCTTCGTCTTTTACAAAACCAAGGAAACGGTTGTCGTTGTCCACTACTGGTAAAGATGTTACTCCTACTTTGCGCATTTTTCGCAGCGCAACTTTTGGTCCGTCGTGGTCAATGCGAATACTGGCCGGGTTCTCGAACATAATCGATTGGGCGGTTACAATATCGCCCCGATCAACATTTTCTACGAAAGCCTTCACGTAGTCGTCTGCCGGGTTTGTAAGAATCTCTTCGGGTGTGCCGATTTGTACAATTTTACCATCTTTCATAATGGCAATTCGGTCTCCGAGTTTTAGCGCTTCGTCCAAATCGTGTGTAATGAATAGGATTGTCTTTTTCACTTTCGATTGAAGTTGAATCAGCTCATCTTGCATGTTTGTTCTGATAAGCGGATCCAATGCACTAAAAGCTTCATCCATCAACAATACATCCGGATCTGTGGCTAGTGCACGTGCCAATCCAACACGTTGCTGCATTCCACCACTCAGCTGGCCGGTCATTTGCTCTTCGTAGCCTTTCAATCCAACTGTTTCAATGGTTTTGTAGGCTATTTTAATTCGTTCTTGTTCATCAACACCCTGAATTTCGAGGCCAAAAGCTACATTTGAACTAACGGTTCTGTGTGGAAGCAGTCCAAAATGCTGAAAAACCATGGTCATGTTTTTCCGTCTAATTTGGCGCAGTTCCTGATCATTGGTTTTTAGTATGTCTGTTCCATTCATGATAATGGAACCTGAGGTCGGTGAAATTAGTCGATTGAAACACCTTAGTAAGGTTGATTTTCCACTTCCGGAAAGGCCCATTACAACAAAAATTTCTCCTTGTTTAACTTCGAGGTTTGCATCGTATACTCCTACTGTACAGCCGGTTTTGTTCAGTATTTCGGCTTTATCCATTCCTTGTTCCAGTAGTTTTAATGCTTCCTTTTTGCGCTTTCCGAAAATGACATTGAGTTTTTTTACTTGTATGTCACTCATAATTTTGTTTTAGATAAATAATAATAAGGTCGCCGCACTATGGCGGCAACCTTTATGCTGGTTTAGAAGTAGTAACCTATGTTTATATTGAAACGTGTGTTCCACGATAGATCATCAACGGGTACAGGTTCTCCTTGTAAATCGGGATCTTCTGTGTAATAATCCATATCCGGATCGGCGCCCATATCGTAGGTTCTGCCTTGGCCGAGACCAACGCCAAAGTCATCTGTTAACCATGGTTGGTTTTTACCCATTGCAAAATCGAAGTATGCATAAATAGGACCGGCCGATACCAAAAATCCGGGAATAAGGTGGTAAGTATCTTCAAAGTCTTTATTTGCTTTGTCGATTAAGGTGAAATCTACGTAAGGTTGAATATTGGAAATTGGCCCCCATTCTACATCAATGTTGTAGGCCAGTCCGGCGACGTACATCATTGATTTTTTTGCTACTCCATAGTTGAAACCATAAGCACCCATTTGTACTGTTTCCAAATCATACTCGTTGACTATTGTATTTTGAACGTCACCATTGTCATACTCTATGATTTCTTCAGCTCCCTTAGCAGCATAGTCATAACCAACTACCTCTCCTTTAAAGTTAAAGTTTCCGAAGTTAGCAACTACGTGACCTGCATAGGCGGTTGACCATTCGTATGAATCAAGGTAATCATTATAGTTTTGACCTACTTGAAATGAGCCTCCTAGTTCAATATTTTCAGTAATATGATAAGCTGCTCTAATATTGAATTGATTTAGTTCTCGCAATGATTCGTTATAGGTAGTGTCGACACCGGTGTAATCATCACCTTCGTAATTACCGTGAGTATATACATCATTAGAATAGGTATTCCCTGATGTTAAATCATAAGAATACCGCCCAGCACCTGGGCCACCCCAGTTAACACCGCCACTTGCCGGCCCTTGTGGCTCGGCTTGTCGGTAATATGCAACAGAAAGGTCGAGGTTTTCAACTAAATTCAGGTCGAATTTTAATCCCATGTCATAGTCGTCTTCTAAACCTACGTAATAGGGCCCCTGAAACCACCATGAGTGCGATGCAAAGCT
>JAWOEM010000110.1:0-5824 GCA_046482785.1 Salinivirgaceae bacterium | reverse complement strand
CAACGGCGTAATGAACATTGACTCTGAGCCTGGAAAAGGGACGAAAGTAAGCATTACGGTTTAATGTGAATCGTTATAGCAGTAGTTCACCTTGTGTGTATTTCATTCTCCTTTTGATGATACTTTTGCAAATCAGTGTTTTGTGATCAATTCAAACCTGATAATTTCTTAGACCATTATAGCCCAGCATTCTTCCGGAATCCGGAATTGCTAAAAAAAAGCTACTCGATGAGGAGTAGCTTTTCAAAAAATTAAAAATGTCCTTTTTTAAACAGTTAGCGTTTCGTCTTGCTTTTTTAGGGCGGAGAATCCCTTCCCAAGTATTTCATTTGCCTCTGTTATATTGATAAAGGCTTTGTCATCAATTTCTTTTACGAAGGATTTTAAAATTTCGAGTTCCCTGCGGCTCATTACTGAATATACCATGTGACGCTCCTTGCCCTCGTAAGCACCCTCACCTTTGAAAATAGTGGCTCCTCGGCCAATATCGTTTCTTATTTTTTCCGAAATCTCATTGTATTTTTCCGATATCACCATCACTGTTTTATGGTAATTTGCTCCACCTATGACAATGTCGATTACTTTTCCTTCGATGTAAATTAGAATCCATGAGTAGAAAGGTAATTTCCAGTCGTTAAATGCGAAGAGAGTTAGTAGTACAATGATGCTGTCGACAATTACAACTAGCTGCCCCAATGTAATGTGCTTAAAATATTTCGACATAATCATTGCAATAATATCGGAACCACCCGAAGTAGCCCTCGACTTGAAAATGAGGCCTAATGCAATACCGTACATTACACCACCAAAAATGGTTGATAATAATGCATCATCAGGTAGTAGCGGTTCATATCCCCATAAATATGTTTCCAACAAGTAGATAAAACCTGCGATAGCAAATGTGCTAACGACTGTTTTAACGCCAAATCGGGGGCCAAGTACAATAGTACCCAGAATAAGAAGTGGGACATCGAACGATAAAGCAGTTCCGCTAATTGTCCACCCCAAAAGGTGGTGTAGTACAATTGCGATACCGTAGGTGCCACCTGGGGCAAGTTTGTATGGATTAACAAACAAAACAATACCCAGCGCCAGAATAAAGCTGCCGGCCAAAAGGTAGGAGTAGGCTAAAAACCACTCGCGTGTGAATAATTTTTCTTTTGTAACGAATGCCATTTTGAGTAAAAAATTGATAGTTAATAAATTGGGTTGAAAAAATTTGGGTAAAAAAAAAGCCGGAAACTCCGGCCTTATTTTTTTATAAAATCTTTTATTGAGACATACATTCCCAGACCTAAGCCCAGAAAAAGTCCCACCGTAAGGAACACAGGGAACGATAATTCGAGCCATTTGTCGAGTTCGTACCCTCCCCATGTAAAAAGTGCGATAATAATTCCGAATTGGAATGCTGCTCCGGAGTATTTTGCATATACAACTAAAGCAGATTTTTCCTCTTCCTTATCACTTTTTCTTTTCCGGTGCGATGTTTTTTTCACCATTCATTGTACAGTTTCCGTTGAATCGAGCTCCGGGCTCAATTCCCAACTGGAGCGTTGTAATATCGCCATTGATTTTTGCTGTGGCTTTGAGTGAGAGTAGTTGAGCTACCTCTACCTTACCTTCGAGAATTCCTTGTATGTCGCAGTTTTTGCAGCGAATTTCGCCTTTAACCTTTCCGGTTGGCCCAACAACAACTTTTCCTTTGGCTTCGAGGTTGCCCTCAAGCGCTCCGTCTATTCTAATTTCACCGTTGGTGGTTATATCGCCTGTAATTTGAGTGCCTTCGCAAATGGTATTTACGGCACTAGGTGGCTGGTGTGTAGTTTTTGACATATCTTTAAGATTGGTTTCCTTGATTATTATCCGTTGTACCCCCATTTAACATACATCGATCCCCATGTAAATCCTGCTCCAAATGTAGCTAAAATAAGGTTGTCACCTTTTTTTAATTTAGACTCCCATTCATATAAGCAAAGTGGTAATGTGGCAGCAGTGGTATTCCCAAAGTGCTGTATGTTAATCATTACCTGCTCTTTTTTAATGCCCATTCGTTTTGCTGTAGCTTCAATAATGCGCATGTTTGCCTGATGAGGAACCAACCATGTTAATTCATCGGGAGCAATATTATTGCGTTCCATCATTTCTACCGAAACGTCGGCCATTTTTGAAACCGCCCATTTAAAGACAGGCTGACCTTCTTGATAAATATAGTGTTCGCGGGCATCGATTGTTTCGTGCGAGGCCGGTTTTACAGATCCACCTGCTTTTTGATGTAAATGAATGCGTCCAACACCATCGCTTTGTAGCTTAGAGTCGATAACTCCAATGTCTTCGGTTGTTGGCTCAATTAGCACAGCTCCGGCACCATCTCCAAAGATAGGAGAGGTTGAACGATCCTGATAGTCAACAATTGAGGACATTTTTTCGGCTCCAACCAGTATAGCTTTTTTGTATTTGCCGCTTTCAATAAATTTGGCGGCCGTTTCCAGCCCGTATAAAAAACCTGAACATCCGGCATTCAAATCAAAACTGAATGCATTTCGTATATCGGTTTTATCGCAAATTACGTTAGCCGTAGCCGGGAACTGCATGTCGGGTGTAACCGTTGCAGTTATTAAAATATCGATCTCTTCGGGTTTTGTTCCGGTTTTTTGCAATAACCTCTTTACAGCTTCTGCGCCCAAATCGGATGAACCCTTGCCTTCACCTTTCAAAATACGGCGTTCTTTAATTCCGATGCGGGTCATGATCCATTCATCGGTAGTATCCACCATTTTTGAAAGTTCATCATTTGTTAACCGATACTCTGGTACATATCCGGCAACACCAGTAATTGTAGCATTAACTTTTGTCATGACTAATAAATTCTTTGATTTTTTCGCTTATGTTGGCATTTATAACGTCGCGCGTATGCAGAATCATGTTTTTTATTGCAATTTCTTTCGATACGCCATGTCCGATAATTACCGGTTTGTTAATGCCTAACACGGGAGTCCCGCCATACTGATCGAAATTGAATCGGTTGAGGTACTCATCGCTAACTTGTCTTTTTTGCATTAATCGATAGAATGATTCTGCTTGCTTCAAAACAACATTGCCGGTAAAACCTTCGCAAACAATTACATCGGCTGTTCCCATTCGAAACAGGTCAGATCCTTCCATATTTCCAATAAAGTTGTAGTCAGCTGCTTTTTCCATCAGCTGATAGGCCGATTTGGCTAGCAAGGAACCTTTTCCGGGTTCTGAACCTATATTGAGCAAGCCTACGGTCGGGTTCTCTTTTTGGAGTACACCTTTGGCATAAACCGAACCCAGTAAGCCGTATTGATATAAATTCTCGGGTTTTGCATCGGGGTAAATTCCCACATCAAGCAAAATTCCGTCATCTCCATCGATACGTGGCAGCGGAGAAGAAATTGCAGGTCTGTCTATTCCATCAATTGTTTTGATCATAGTCATAGAACCTACCAGCATTGCGCCTGTATTACCTGCACTTGCAAAGCCGTCAATTTCTCCGGATGCCAACATTTTAAAACCGATTACAATACCACTGTCCTGCTTTTCTTGAAACGATTTTGCAGGATGGTCTTCCATCTCGATTTTGGAAGGGGCATGCACAATTATAAATCTATCGGGGTCGAAATCCATATCTTCGCAGGTTTTGCGAATTAATGGTTCGTCGCCAATAAGTACTAATTGTGAATCTTTCTCCAGAAATTCGAGGGCTTTTATAGCTCCGGATACAGTATGCACCGGGGCATGATCGCCGCCCATTATGTCAATTCCTATCTTCACTAGCTAAAACTTCCAGTTAAGTGGAAACTACAAATTAATATCTTTCTCGATTGCCTGACGTCCGCGGTAATACCCACATTCAGGACAAACTCTGTGATACTGTGTTGTGGCTCCACAATTCTGGCATACACTCAACTGAGGTCTTTCGGCTTTGTAGTGAGTTCTTCTCTTACGCTTTCTTTGCTTTGATATTCTACTCTTTGGATGTGCCATTTCTAAAATTATTTTAAATTAAGTTTTTCAAATCGTTCCATCGTGGATCAATCTCGTCGGACTGATCATCGTCTTGTTCTAATTGGTCTAACATTTCGGCGTCGCAATCTTCTTCGTGCTCGTGTACACGCTGTATCGGAAGCGCCGTAACTATCATATCATACAAATATTGATCAAATTCTATTTGACCTTTATCGGGGTCAAAGATAATGATGTTTATTTCATTTTCAGGATTTTTTGCCGCTTGTTTTACAATCGCCCTCTCTTTCAGGTCGATAGGGAACGTAACTAAACTCAGGCATCGGTCGCATTGCGTTGAAACTTCTCCGTTAAGTTCAATATCGGCTTCTGTAACGTTTGGCCGATGTGTCAACTCGATGGTTGCTTCTACCTTTACAGCCTTAATTTCCTCGTTCTCGTATTTTTTCATCAAAGCATCATCAACCTGAAATTGAAACGTGTATGTTTCAGTCGACATGCCTGCTAATTGAACGCTGTATAACGCTTTCCGTTCTCTTTCGTCACTCATAAACCTTCCTTTCTGCATTATACGGATAAATCCGAAAATTCGTGCAAAAATACAAAAACATATTATTTTACCATCAAACTTGTGTAAATATTTTGTGTATATTTAAAATACATGAAATCTATTTTATAACGGCCAGCGTTCAAAATCTATGCCTCTTATATCTCTGTAAAGTTGAACGGCATAAATATCGGTCATTCCACTAATGAAATCCAGTACGCTTCGTGTACGATTGTACAGGGTTCCCTCCAATACATTAAACTGTTCGGGAATTAGTGAAAGCAACTGTTTGCTGTAGGCGGCTGTGGGGTTTTGCACGGCTTGAATAAACTCCTCCATGAGTTCGCCCAATACGTGGTAGCCTGCAAGTTGTACCTTTACCACCGACCGATGATTGTAAATGCGGTCGATGCTCATGCTTTTGCATGTTTTCATGCTGGTGAACAGGTCTGTGGGAAGGTGTTTGTATAGAGAGCCAGTGAACTTTCCCTCCATTATATCATCGTAATTTTTAATGAATACTTCGGCTGAGGCTTTGGCCAATTTGCCAATTATTGAAGCACGTAGGAAGGCAATAAGCTCATTTTTATCGGTTACTTCGGTTTTTACAGCTTCAAATTTTTCTTTTAGGTTAATATCATTGGCATAAAAGGGCTCGAGGTATCCGATTATTTCTTCGAATGAAATGATATGTAAGCGGTGAGCGTCTTCCATGTCCATTAAAATGTATGAGATATCGTCGGCTGCTTCTACTAAGAACACCAGTGGATGACGGCTATATCCTTCCAAAGGATTTTTGGGTAGTCCTGTTTGCTCACAAATGGTATGAAAAGCTTCTTCTTCTGACGAAAAATAGCCGTATTTGCCGTTTGTAGCATCTGTGGAAGCGTAAGGGTATTTAATAACAGAGGCCAATGTGGCGTAGGTGGTAACAAACCCGCCTTTTCGCCTACCTTTATATTGATGCGTGAGTAGGCGCAGTACGTTTGCATTTCCCTCGAATGAACATAGGTCTGCCCATTGCTGTGCATCAAATTCGGGTTTTAATTTTTGTCCTTTCCCGTCTTTAAAATAGCGCGATAGTGCATCTTCTCCTGAATGCCCAAATGGTGGATTTCCCATATCGTGGCTCAGGCAGGCTGTGGCCACAATGGTGGGTATTTCTTCGAGCAAATGGGGAGGAATGGATTGGTCTTTTTGGGCAATAAAGGCGCGCCAAAATGAACGGTAAAGCTGCTCTCTGGAAATCCCTGTTTCTCTGGATAATTCTGTCATGCCCTTGGCACGTGC
>JAWOEM010000544.1:0-5987 GCA_046482785.1 Salinivirgaceae bacterium | reverse complement strand
TGGTGTTAACCTTATGGTGGCACTTTCCGATTACGATGACTTATTACGTGTAGCCATTGAGGAAAAGGCCGATGTGGTGTTTTTAGGAGCTGGGCTTCCTCTAAAAATGCCTGATTTTGTAACCGAAAAAGGATTCGAGAATATACACACAAAATTTATCCCAAAAGTATCCGGTGCGAAAGCGGCCAAGCTTATCTTTCAATATTGGGCGTCTAAATTTAATCATGTGCCCGACGCTGTAGTGGTCGAAGGCCCCAAAGCCGGTGGCCACCTGGGGTTTAAAAAGGCTCAACTAACCGACGACCAAGTAGATTTGGCCGACTTAATTACCGAAACGGTGAACGAAGTTCAGGTATTTGAGGAGAAATTTAACCGCAAAATTCCGGTAATTGCTGCCGGGGGTATTTATACAGGCGCCGATATGCAAAAAATTATGCAATCGGGGGCATCCGGAGTAAAACTGGGAACTCGTTTTGTAACCACGCATGAGTGCGATGCCGACATTGAGTTTAAAAATAGCTACATTAAAAGCAAACAAGAAGACATAACACTGGTTGATAGTCCGGTAGGGCTGCCGGGAAGGGTCATTGACAGCGATTTTGTGCACCGCATGAAAAATGGCGAAACCAAACCGTTTAAATGTCCATGGAAATGTTTGAAGTCGTGTAATTTTAAGGAAGTTCCCTATTGTATTTCCGAAATCTTGCACAATTCTGCAACCGGAAATCTGCAAGAAGGTTTTGCCTTTGCCGGAACCAATGCCTATAAAGCCACAAAAATTCAATCGGTAAAAGAAGTTTTTACCGAATTGCTGAGCGAGTACGAGTTGATGGAAAAAATGTTTGGAAAGCGCCGATTGGAAAAAGCTGAGCTGATGTGCAAGATGGCTGTTTAGAATAAAACCGATACTTTACGTACCTTCTGTTTGGTACATAAAAAAAAGAGGTTATCCGATATTTTCAGATAACCTCTTTCTATATTGTGTCTAATCTAAAAGGCCAATCATCCCAAAATTCTTTGTGAATTTTTTCAACTGTTGAATTATCGTTGCTAAAACGAATTCTTTAGCCTTCTGTAATTCGCAAAAGAAATGGTTACACGTATAAATTACGTATTACATGTGCAGTCCAACTCCCGGCCCAAGCGGTATATCTAGTAGAACCCATGCTACAAGTAGGGCAATCCATGCTATGAAAAATGCAATGGAGTAGGGAAGCATGGTTGAAATAATGGTTCCAATACCTGCTTTTTTATCGTATTTCTGTATGAATGCAATAATTAACGCAAAGAAGCTCATCATGGGCGAAATAATGTTGGTTACGCTATCGCCAATGCGGAAAACCACTTGGCTCAATTCCGGTGTGTAGCCCATAAACATAAATACGGGAATAAAAATAGGTGCAAGAACCGCCCATTTGGCCGAAGCACTACCCATAAACATGTTGATAGTTGCCGATAAAATAACAAACATTATGAGTAGTGGAATTAATCCCACATCTGTTGCAACCAAGAAATTGGCTCCTTTAATAGCGAAAATCAGTCCCAAATTGCTCCATTTGAAGTATGCGACAAATTGCGCAGCAAAAAACACAAGAACAACGTATGCGGAAAGTGTTTTTATACTGTCGGTCATGCCATTTACAATGTCGGTATCGTTTTTATATTTTCCGGCTACTATACCATAGGCAATACCCATACTACCGGCCAAAATAAACAGCCATGCTACCACGCCCTTTATTACCGGAGAGTTCAGTATGGTTCCATCGCTTCCGCGTAAGAATCCATTTTCGGGAATTAGCCCGATAAGGATTATCCCAATAATGGCAAACATGGTAATGAGTGCAGCGATAATCCCCTTGCGCTCTTGTGCTGAAAGTGGATGTAGATCGGCTTCGTGTTCGCCGTCGTACGTGCCCAGTCGCGGTGCAACAATGCGTTCTGTAACCCAGGTGCCAATACCGGCTACTAAAAAGGTGGAGACTACCATAAAAAAGTAATTTGCCGTTGGGTTTACCTCATACGCCGGGTCTACAATGCGCGCAGCTTCTTGCGAAAGTCCGGCCAATAATGGGTCAATTGTTCCCAAAACAATATTGGCGCTAAAACCGCCGGATACTCCTGCAAACGCTGCGGCCATACCAGCCACCGGATGTCGGCCAACCGATAAAAATATTACGCCTGCCAGTGGAATAAGCAGCACGTAACCAATATCGCTGGCAAAGTTTGATAGTACACCTGCAAAAACAATTACAAATGTCAGTAAGCGCTTGGGTGCACTCAGAACAAGTTTTCGAATGGCTGCACCAATAAGTCCACTACCTTCGGCCATGCCAATACCGAGCATCGCCACCAATACAATTCCCAAAGGAGCAAAGCCGGTGAAATTGTCTACCATCTCCAGTAATACACGGTGAAAACCCTCTTTCGACATTAAGTTCACAGGCTCTACAACCTCATTCGAAACCGGGTGAATGGCCGTCCAGTTTACCCAACTGGCCACGCCCGACAGAACTAATACGCTTAGCGCAAATAGCGCAAACAATGTGGCCGGGTGTGGCAATGCATTTCCAACCCGCTCAACAAAATTTAAAAACGAAAACTTCCTCAAAGCTTTTAGCATCTTCAATAATCTTTATAGGTTATTAGCCGACAAAAATAGTAATTCTACCCAATTGGGAATGAAAAATCGTAAAAACCGTATTAATTGTGCACATATGTGCATTTTGGCATGCGTAAAGCATAAGAAAATACGTTTAAACCGTCAATTTATTTCGGCACAAGCTAGTAATGTCCTGTCAAGTGTGAAATTTTGATATTTTTTTCGTGCAAACTTGTATTTGTAAAATAAATTATTCTATATTTGCAATATATAAGAATACAATATATACTAAAAATATGATATCAAAAGAATTGCTGAAAGGTTCGTTAAAATCCATCGTGCTAAAACTGCTCAAAGAGCAGGGGCGAATGTATGGTTACGAAATCACACAAAGGGTAGAGGAAATCACACGGGGTAAAATTCAGCTTACCTACGGCGCGCTTTATCCGGTGCTTCATAAGCTCGAAAAAGACGGGGCGGTTACAACTGAATCGGAAACGGTAAATAATCGAACGCGCATCTACTATAAACTCACCAAAAGTGGCTTCGAAATAGCCAAGGAAAAAATTCAGGAGTTGGAAGAGTATATCGAGACATTAAAAACGATTTTACATCCGGATTACGGGTTAAATAATGCCACATGCTAACACAAGAGCAAACAAAGCAGGTAGTTGCCGATGTGAGCAATGCCAATATTTATTATTCGCACTTGTGCGATGATCTTATTGACCATATTTGTTGCGATATAGAACACGAAATACGTCAAGGCTATAATTTTGCTGATGCGTACGAAATGGTACAGGAACGGATTGGCTGCCAGGGCTTGAAGCAAATCCAAAACGACACCTTTTTTTTAATCGATAAAACTTATAGAAATATGAAAAAACTAATGAAAATTGTCGGGCTTGCAGCACCTGTTTTGCTGGGAGTTGGGTCGTTGTTTAAAATTCTTCACTTGCCGGGAGCCAGTGTAATTTTAATGTTGGGCTTTTTTATGCTCTGCTTTTTGTTTCTGCCTACTTCAATCTATATTCTTTACAAAGAAACGCGAAGTAGTAAAAATGTACTTTTATTTCTTTCCGGTTTTGTAGCTTCAATAGCTATTTCAGTGGGTGTGTTATTCAAATTGCAACATTGGCCATATGCACAGTCCTTATTATTTACGGGGTTTGCTGTGTTATTGTTCGTTTTTTTACCCACCTTATTGTGGGTAAAGTATCGAAATAATTCGGGCAAAATTGCGAAAAGCAGCCTTATTATCGGGTTTTTAGCATTGGTGTTTTTTATTGGCGGATATTTTTTCAAAATCCAGCACTGGCCCGGGGCAAGCGTTATAATTCTAGTGGGTAACGGTTTGTTGTTTTTTGTTGCTGTTCCCCTTTATTGCCGGGCACTTTTACGCGAAAAACAGTTTATTTCCGGGAAAGTGATTTTCACGATTTTAGCCGCTGCCTGGCTGGTAATTACATTGAACTTGATATCGGTAAATAACCCCAAACGTTTGAAACACAATCATGATGCATTGCATAGTCGGTTGACCCACAATGTTGAATTGTTGCGGCAAACAAACACGCATTTGTACAGTCATGCAAATTTTGATTCAAATGCTCAGTACCTGCAGCAATTGCGAGCAAAGACAGAAGGTGTGGTTCAAAATATCGGGAAGTTGAAAAATGATTTGTCTAATATGAATCGGGATGCCACATCCGGAGAAGTGTATGAGGTCGAAGGGAATTTTATTCATAAGTTGGTACAAAATGTGTATTCGAGCCACTTTCGTGATGATGGAGCATTAACCATGCGGGTTAACGAATTGAAAAGACACTTGAATACTTATTCCCAATTTGTGCTCACGTCGTTGCCCGGTAATTTCGATCAATCGGTCGTAAATGAACTTCAGCAGAAAGTGAATACCCCCGATTGGGAGGAGCGATATTTTGAAAATACGGTGGCTTTCACAATAAATTATCTTGCAATGCTTACACAGCGAGTATATATGATTGAATCGGAGTTGCTGTATTATTATCACAATCAAGGAGAGTTCTCAGAAGTTACAGCGAATCAATTAGAAACCAAAATTCACAAGAAGATATAGTGAAAACTTCTGTGTTCATACGGATTAACTGCGTTGAGCTCGTCAGGCTAAACCTAAGTCGAGGTTAACCTAAATTCCACAAATATTTTGAACTTTAAAATATTAATTATGAGAAAACTAATTTTTAATATCGGTATATTATCGCTCATTCTGGTAAGTTTGGGCGCATTGGCAAAACTCATGCATTGGCCGGGAGCCTCTATTGCACTTGTAGTTGGTATTGTAGGACTAACATTGGTATTTACACCTTTAGCACTTATTAATAACTACAAAAAGTCGGGTTCTCGATCGTTGTTTTTTTATTTAATTGTTTTTCTTACAACTCTATTATTATTTGGCTCAGCTCTATTTAAAATTCAGCATTTTCCGGGTGTCGATTTTATTTTTATGGTTGCAATTCCGTTTCCATTTGTTGTTTTTATCCCGGCCTTGCTGGTAGAGAGCAAGCGTAACAAAAATTTCAGTTTGCCAATGCTCATTATAGTACTTTTCTTTATGGCTTATTCAGCGGTCAGTACTACATTATTATCATTAAATATATCGAAACAATTGATCAATGAAAGCACGCTGGTTGGGGAGGAGATGCAAGCCATAAATAACCGAATGAAGCAAATTCTTGATCGTAAAGAACAAACTAAAAAATCGGGTACATTAAAATACCCGCTGTAATATTTTAGCTGTCAAAAACATTCACAATGGATTGTCTATAAGTTTTTGTCTAAATTTTTGCTTTCAAAAAAAATAATATCAGCAATTGCAGCTTTTCGCCTTTAATTAGAGCATGTCCATAAAGTCGACGGTGTTCAGTGTATAAAATCGATTTTCAAGGCTTGCGAAACTCAAAATCGTTGAGTATACTGGTGTAAGTGATACGAGTTTGAGTGAGTATAACGTGATACATTGAGCATGTCGAAATGCAGAAAATCGAGTTTGTTGAAGGACAATTAACTGTTTTTTTCAGATGTTGTTTAACACGTATTTTTAAAATTAAGGTTTTTTTGTGTGAAGGACACTATAGATTTCGGTCTTGATTTTAAAAATATTATTACGAACAAAAGAACCAAATTGTGTGAAAACTTAATGCTAAGTGATTGATGATAAGTAGATATGGGTAGTTTTGTCTGAGCAAATAATAGTTGTATTAGAAAAAGTTGTTTGGTTTATACAATTAAATCTTCAATTTTTTTATTGTATTATTATAGAGGTTTTTAGATGTTATGTGGAATTAATATTTTGCATTTTTTCTTGTAAATTGCAAACTATTTTCTATGTTTGGGCTGTCGTTCTTCAATC
>JAWOEM010000541.1:0-10614 GCA_046482785.1 Salinivirgaceae bacterium | reverse complement strand
GCAAACGTTCAATAATGGTTTTTATTTTTCCTTCGACAACTCGGTATGTAGGAATCGTTTTCGCTTTGTAAATAAACATTAAGTAAAGTCCGGCATGACGATCGATACTTTGATGTATTTCTGCTTTTTGTAGGCGGTACGCCTCTCGCATGAGGCGTTTAATTTTTACTCGATCGGCAGCCTTTCTAATCAGGCGCTTTGGCACCGCGAAACCGACTTGAACAGCCGAATGCTCAGCATTTGGAACGTAGAGATACATTACTTGTACAGGAAAATCGTTAATTGCCGTTCCTTCGGCAAACAATTGATCGATAATAGACCGATATTTCAATCGTTCACTTCTGGGAAATGAGAACCTTCTTTGCTGTTGAATCATATTTAATCGTAATTTTCCTTTTCTAATAATAACTGCCATCCCTGTATATTTTGTATAAAAAGGTTTGGCAGTGCGAATGAACAAATTTAACAAAAAAAGCCACATCTGTGTTCAGATATGGCTTTTGGAATATTGTTAAAATTACAATTTCAAATTTACTTTTTTCCGTTTTTATTAAACTCTTTAATAAAATTCTCAAGTGCCATGGTCATCGAAGGCGCCTTAGGTTGGGGTGCTTTAATGTTCAATTCGAGACCGGCATCGATAACGGCTTTAGATGTGGATGGCCCAAAAGCAGCAATATTGGTATCGTTTTGTTTGAAGTCCGGGAAGTTTTCAAACAACGATGCAATACCTGATGGGCTGAAAAACACGAGTATATCGTAATTGACATCAGAAAGGTCGCTCAAATCGGCAGCTACCGTACGATACAGAATTGCTTTAGTGAATTTTATTTTGCTCTTTTTGAGCTTAGTAGGAATTTCAGCCTTATGAATGTCTGAAAGCGGCACCAAAAATTTCTCTTTATTGTTTTTTTCAATGAGTGTCAACAGATTGTCGAACTTCCCATTTCCGTAAGAAATTTTTCGTTTTCTGTAAACAATATACTTTTGAAGATAAAATGCCGTCGATTCTGAAATACAAAAGTATTTCATATCGTCGGGAATTGTAATTCTCATTTCCTCGGCAATACGGAAATAATGATCAATTGCAGTTCTACTGGTAAAAATAACTGCGCTATGGTCAAGGATGTTAACCTTAGACTGCCTGAACTCTCTGGCAGGAATGCCTTTAACCTCAATAAATGGCCTAAAATCGATGGTTAGCTTATGTGTTTCGGCCAAATCGAAATATGGCGACTTATCATTCGGAGGTTTTGGTTGTGATACGAGTATCTTTTTAATTTTCAATTTCCAACAGTTTTTGTGAATACTAAAAAAATGGTAATCTCAGCCATTGTTCGACTAAATTATACCCGACTAAAATGGGGATAATTTCAAGGGCACAAAGGTACAAAAACAAATAGAAAAGAGAAAGCTTTCTTTGAATAGAAAATGCAATAACACGAAAAAAACGAAGGAGATATATAAAACCCAAAAAAACTAAAATGGCGGGTAGTACCACATCTACCCATGAAGTATCGATGTAAGGAAGCGCCAGTAGCAACGGAAAGCTGACAAGTGCAAAAACTTTATTATAGATAAATGTATGAAAAAAGTAGGCTTTTGTAACGGACTGAATCTGTAGGAAGTGTGCCAGAATATGGGCAAAAATCCACTTGACCAGATAAACACCTATAGCCAAGCCACTTAAAAGCAAAAAAGACTTGAATTGGGCCAGCTCAAACAACTGTAACCCCTGAAAATCAATCACATGCTGCGCCAACAGCCCAAGCGTTAAAAAATAAAATATATTTAGAAAGAACGAAACTCGTCCTAATATCAAACCCGACTCCTCCTGCATATGGTGTGCTCGCAGCCTGTTAAACATTGCATTGAAGAACATATTCATGTATCGCCCGAAAATCATACGCATATACAAGAAAAACAAGGTAAAGCCTATTACAATACCGATCATTCCATCGCTAGCCTCAATTGCATTTTTCGAGGTAGGATTATAGCGTAAAAAATCGGTTACTTTGTGTGAATAGCTTTGCTGTTCTTCGGTAAGCTTAACCAAGGGCACCGGCCGCAAATTGTCAAATGCGTTGACCTTATGTTCTGTTTTGGCAATTTTTCCCTGCAGGGCATTAAACGCGTGCACCTCTTGAGTGTCCGTTTTGTCCTTACGAGCTTCTTGTTTGGTTTCCGCCCGGTCGATTTGCGTTATTTTGGCATCGGTGAAAACAGATATAGGTTGTGTTTCGAGCTTTCGATACGTAAAATCGGGCAAATACACAGGTACATCTACAACATACTCTACACGGTCTGGCTGGGGTAGTTCAAACTGCACGGTAAAATCCTCCCCATGCTCTACACCTGGCTCATAGCAAGCCTTTAGTGCATTGTATACGGGAATATTATCATCCGATTGTATAATAAAATCGCCTGTCTTTATATCTTGTTGGTTTACGCTCATTACACAGTATAGGTTAAGCACCGTAAAAGTAATAAAATTACTCGTTCCCGAATATTTATTCTCCAAATTTCAGAAAAGACAACGTTCGCAAACTAAAAAATTACGATACACAAAGAATTACAAAATGTGTGCGTAACTCAATCCTTCTTTTTTGTTAGTTCGTTTAGCATAAAACCGTATTGGTAGGCCAGCTCATCAATTCTACCTTTCAGGGATGCAGCACCATAATGCCCGGCTTGTTGCTGGTGCAACATAATTACTGGGTTCTTCTGTGCTTTCCGATTTTGCAACCGCGCTACAAACTTATATGTATTGTATGGTGGAACTCGCTCATCGTTATCGCCTGTTACTACAAGCATGGAGGGGTAATCAATATCTTCTTTGATATTATGATAAGGAGAGTAATCGAAAAGGTTCACAAAATCTGTACTATCGGTAACAGTTCCAAATTCACTTATATTATAAAATCCAACAGCTGAAGATTCAAACCGAATCATGTCAAAAATACCGGCTACAGGCACAATTGCACCAAAAAGATCGGGGCGTTGAATTCCGGCAGCTGCAACCACCATGCCACCATGGGAACCGCCCGTTATTCCAATTTTTTTGGGTTTTGTATACTTTTCTGCAACCATATATTCGGCAGCCGATATTAAATCATCTATAGTTTGTTGTTTTTTAAGCCGCTTACCTGCTCTTCTCCATTTTGCTCCCCTACTACCATCGCCACGAACACCAACATAGGCATATACTCCTCCGTTTTTCACAAAATGAACAATACCCGGATTAAACGATGGAGAGGGTATTGCGCCGTAGCCTCCATAGGTGCTCAATATCACCGGGTTTTTCTTATTTCGTTTCAGGCCTTTTTCATAAACCATCGTAATGGGCAACTTTGCTCCATCGGCAGTTGTACACTCAACCGTGTGATATTCAATTTTTTCGAAATCAAAATTCACCTCAGTAGTATAATCCAATTCATTTTCAAAAGTATTGATGTCGAGTTTATAAACAATGCGTGGAATAGTAAACGATTGCCAAAAATAATACACTTCATCATCGGCATAATTTGCCACAATACCACCTGTAGAACTCCCCTCAGGTAATGGAAAAGAGTGCAACATTTCGCCATTGTAACTATATATCGATATTACAGGGTAAAATGGAGTTTTATATACAGCTACCATACGGTCAGAAAATGGAATAGTGCGTGTTAAAATGGCTTCGGCATATGGCTGAGCAATGGTTTCCCATTTATACGGGTTTGCCGGATCTACTTTGGCAATCATCCCGTTACAATCATTCTTAAACGTTTTAATAATAAATTTTCCTTCATGTACATCAATTAGACTTAGCGGGAAATTTAAATTGACAACAAGAGGACGTATGGTGGAAATATTCGATTCATGATCGATATAAAAAACATTCGTAATACCTTTATATTCAATATATTCATTAACAACCGTATATCGATAGTCAGAACTAACCGACACCTGATGGGTTGCAAGTTGATGCTTTTTATTTGTATAAATAAGCTCATCTGTACCTTGAGAAGTATTTAGTTTATGATAAAAGGTTTTTTGATTAAAAGGTATTCCTGCTTTATTTGTCTTCTCATTCGTAGAATAGTAAAACCCATCGTCGAGCCATTGGATACCAGAAAAGCGAAGTCCTTTTAAATTATCATCGAGCATTGTTCCTGTTTTTGTATTCACGACACCTATTTCTGACCAATCTGATCCATTTCGGCTGTACTGAAATGCCACATATTTAGAATCTGGAGAAACTTCCCACCTTTCTATCTTCACTTTATTTTTACGATCGATATAGGTTGGGTCGATTAAAATATCCCAATTCTGATTACGAGCCCTCTTGTACAACAAAGAAGCTTGGCCAATATCATCAATATAAGCATGCGTAATATAAAAGTCGCCTTCTTTTTTCGGAAGGGACGATTTAGCAGCAGCATATCTATTTATACCCATAAAACTGTAATTATGGATTTTTTTCAAATACTTACCGGCCAATTTTTGTTGTGCCGCTATCCAATCTAGCGATTCTTCCAGAAGCGGATTCTCCAGCCACCGATAAGGATCTTCTACAATGAATGTCGAATGAAAAGTATCTATAACAGTAACCTTTGGTGCGCTTACCGGTTCGTAAGATTGGCCCAAAAGAATTTGAGTATAAAAAAAGACAAAAATAAGTAAACAAATAATTCGCATCGTAAATGTGTGTTTCAAGTAAGCTGATAAAATAAATAATTTGCAAATATAGTATTTTGAAAACAATACTTAACAGGCAACGGAAAACAACCTTCCCAAAAATATACTAACACACTAATTTCTAGTGCCATAAAAATACATACAGTAAATTAGCCATTTTTTTGTTATTTTTACCAAGTTTAGCCATATAAAACAATATCTATATTAATTTTGTGGTTTTAAACGTATTGCAATAGTTGCTATTCATCTACAATTCAATAATGAATAATAAGTGTGTTTGCACGCCCTAATAATATAAATAACCCAATCATGATTAAAGCATTTACAACTAATCTTACAGGAAAATCGGTTTTATTTATCATAATAATTGCTCTGGCACAATCATGTGTCCCCGCAAAACAACTTAAAGAACTGGAATACAAGCACGAACGTGCTGTGAGCGATCGCGATTCGCTAAAAGATGTTAACGAAGACCTCACTGTGGCCAACACGGAAATGGGCGCCGAACTGGATCTGATGAAAAACCGCATTTCGGGAACCCGCCAACAATTGGCCGAAGAAATTGATACATCGAGGCATTACAAGCACCAATACAAAGTGTACAAGAACATGTATTCCGACTTGGCCAATAAGCAGGATGTGCTCATTAAAAGCAGCCAAGAAGAAATGCGAAAGCTAATGGCCGAGCTGCAAGTTGCCCGCGAGGATTTGCAAAAACGCGAAGACCGGCTCTACACATTGCGCGATAGCCTGTCGAAAGAACGCGAAAAACTCTACATTCTTGAAGCACAGCTATCGGAACGCAATGCCATACTGGCCGCGCTCGATTCGTCGCTGCAAGCGAAAGAACAAAACATACAACAAAAAAGTAAGCGCATAAACGAGCTGGAGCGTGTGCTGCAAGCGAAAGACAGTGCAGTAATGGCACTAAAAAATAAAGTACTTGATGCTTTGCTTGGCTTTAAAAACCAAGGGCTTACAGTAACACAAAAAAACGGGAAGGTTTATGTTTCGCTGGAAGAAAAGCTCCTTTTTAAATCAGGCCAGTGGACTGTTGACCCTAAAGGGCAGAAGGCCATCGCTAAGCTTGCCGGTGTGTTGGCTACAAACGAAGATGTGAACATTGTAATTGAAGGCCACACCGACGATGTTCCATACCTGGGCAGCGGCCCCATTAAAGATAACTGGGATTTGAGCGTAAAACGAGCCACAAGCATTCTGAAAATATTGCTTGAAAATGGCGACATAGATCCTAAGCGCCTTACCGCAGCCGGACGAGGCGAATTTTTGCCTGTTGAAGATGCAAAAACAACCGAGGCACGTCGGAAAAATCGCCGAACAGAAATAATCCTGACCCCAAACCTCGATGAACTGTTCGATATTCTGGAAACAAACTAAATGTGGCGTAGAATACAACTTACAATATCAAACATTCGGTTTATTTCCCGAAAACGAGGAATAACCATACTAAAAAACGGTTTCTTTCATTTGTGGGCACAATTTACGGGAAATGTTCATCCACAACTGCCTTATGCCTTAAGCCTTGAACTATCGGGGATATGCAACCTTAAATGTCCTCAATGCCCTGTGGGATTGGGCTTAATTAGACGAGCACAACCGTTTATGCCCAAAGAAGATGCATACAAAATTATTGATGAATTTGCTCCATTTGGTACCGTGCTAAATCTATATTTTCAAGGCGAATCGCTGCTAAATCCGGACTTTTGTGCTATTACCGATTATGCAGCCAAACAGAATGTGTTCACTATTTTATCGACAAACGCAGCTTTCATCAGCAAAAATACGGCTGCCGATTTGGTACAGTCCGGTATCCACCGAATTATAATTTCCGTAGACGGAGCCGACCAACAATCGTATGAAAAATACCGACTAGGGGGAGATTTGGAAACTGTTTGGCAAAGTATTTCGTGGCTGGAGGAAGCTCGAAAAAGATATGCAAAATGCTATCCGGAAATTATTGTTCAAACATTGGTAAACAAATACAACGAAAACGAATTGCCGACAATAAAAAGAAAAGCCATTGCGTTGGGCGCCGACCGTGTAGTTTTTAAGAGCATGCAACTATACAGCGATCGGGAAAAATGGCTGCCAAAATCCAGAAAATTTCGCCGCTACAAGAAACCAAACCTGGCAGTAAATATTAGTCGGTGTTTCAGGGCATTTTCTTCAATGGTAGTTACAAGCGATTTAGTTTACGTTCCTTGTTGTTTCGATAAATTTGCGAATCATCAACTAAACTCCCCTTCTCAAACATTGCGACAAGTAGCCAAGTCAGAAAAACGAAAAGCCTTTTTAATGCAAATTTACAAGCAAAAGGTGGGACATTCGATTTGTGAAAACTGTTCAATGGGCAAGAATATATGAATCCGGTATAAAAAAAGGGTATTATATGGTTTTCGGCTACTTTTTTTCCCATACCCTAAAGAGATTAAGGAACTGAAAATCAGTCACCCTTTAGGACTAGGGGCAAAGCTAATTTTCAGTGTTTGGTAATTCGAAAATATTTTAGACCGACCCCATACATAACAGAAAAGTAGCGGAAAATTTTCATACGCATTGCACCATTTATGGGTAATAAAAAAATAGCCCGCATAAATGCGAGCTATCTCTTTTTTTTGATTGTAGATTTTTTGAAGAAAAATTAAACGGTCATAATTTCTTTTTCTTTAACCACCAGATGTTCGTCAACAATCTTGTTATATTTATCGGTTAATTCCTGAACGAGGTCTTGTGCTCTTTTTTCTTCGTCTTCGGAAAGACCTTCTTTTTTCAGTTTTTTAAATTCCTCGTTGGCATCGCGACGTGCGTTACGAATACTAACTTTGGCATCCTCGCCTTCAGCTTTTACTTGCTTTGTAAGGTCTTTGCGGCGTTCTTCTGTTAATGGCGGAACGCTAATAATTACTGCCTCTCCGTTGTTCGAAGGATTAAATCCCAGATTGGCATTCATTATGGCTTTTTGAATTTCGCCAAGCATATTTTTTTCCCATGGCTGAACACGTATTGTTTGTCCGTCGGGCGTACTTACAGTAGAAACCTGGCTAAGTGGTGTAAGTGAGCCGTAGTATTCTACTTTTACATCTCCAAGCAAATTCGGCGATGCCTTACCTGCTCTCAACTTTCCTAAAACATGGTCGAGATGCGAAATTGCCTTCGCCATGCGCTCTTTTGCTTCATCCAGAAACATTTGTACTTCTTCGTTCATAACAGTCTGATTTTTTTGTACGCAAATTATCTATGTCACGGTCGGTAAAAATTAAGCACTTTACCAAATTGGAAAATACCTTCGCCAACCTCTTAGAGAACGTAAATATATTTAATTCTTGACAATCGTACCAATTTTTTTTCCGGAAACCAGTTTTGCCAGATTTCCTTTCTGATGAAAATCGAACACAACAACTGGCATGTCGTTCTCTTTGCACATGGTAAAAGCAGTCAAATCGAGAATACGATATTCTTTGGCCAAACACTCATCAAACGTAATGGTATCGTAGCGCTCTGCATTGGGATCTTTTTCGGGATCGGCGGTATACACGCCATCCACCCGTGTGGCTTTCAGAAGTGCTTCGCAGTTTAGTTCAACCGCACGTAGTGCCGAGGCTGTATCGGTTGTAAAAAAAGGATTGCCTGTTCCACCGCTTACAATTACCACCTCATTATTGTTGAGTGCTTCTACGGCCTCATCGCGGTTATAAAATTTACCAATTGGCTCCATTCGAATGGCTGTGTAAACATGGGCTTTTACGTCAATATTAGCAAATGCCGACTGCAACGCTACACTATTTATGACGGTTGCCATCATTCCCATTTGGTCGCCTTTCACACGGTCGAACCCTTGTGCAGCGCCTTTCATTCCACGAAAAATATTCCCGCCACCAACAACAATGGCTACCTGCAAACCTTCCTGCACAACTTCTTTTATTTCGGCAGCAAAAGCATTCAACACCTCGGGGTCGATGCCCCCGTTTTGCTGCCCCATGAGTGATTCACCACTCATTTTTAATAATACACGCTTCATCTGTTTAATTTTTTTTTAATGATCAGGCCCGCCTGCCAATAGCATACCTGTTCATATATTTAATTTTGGGCTACAGGAGTAACTGTAATGTAGCTCCTTTTTGTTTTTCACAAAAAAAAGGTTGTGTTTGAAGAGAATACCCTTGCAACACAACCTTTTTCGGTTATTTTGTTAAAATATGTTATGCATTAAGCGTGTAACGCTCCATGGCAACAACTTTAGCATCGTCTGTATTCTCTTTAATGTAATCTTTAACAGATGTTTTACCTACTTTAACAAATTCTTGCTCGAGGAGTGTATTCTCTTTAAAGAATTTATTCATGCGACCTTGAGCAATTTTTTCAAGCATATTTTCAGGTTTCCCTTCATTTTTTGCTTTCTCTTTGTAGATATCCATCTCTTGCTCGATAACATTGGCAGGAACACCATCTTTATCGATTGCCACAGGAGCCATAGCAGCTACTTGCATTGCCACATCTCTTGCCAATTGGTCATCGACAGCTTTATCGAAACCAACGAGAGAAGCCAGTTTGTTACCCTGATGAATGTAAGCAGTCATGTGCTCTGCCTCGGCAAGAACATAATATGATAAATCGATTTTTTCGCCAATAATTCCGATCTGACCGGTAACTTTTTCTTCAACGGTAACGCCGTCGATAGTAAGTTTTTTCAGTGCATCGAGATCGGCTGGTTTTTCAGCGATTGCTTTATCGAGAATTTGGTTTGTAAACTTAATAAAGTCTTCGTTTTTAGCTACGAAATCGGTTTCGCAGTTAAGCACCACAATAGCTCCAACTTTCTTATCGTCAGAAGTATTTGCTAAAACAGCACCTTCGGTAGCATCACGGTCTGAGCGTTTTTTTGCTACTTCCTGACCACGTTCACGAATAATTTTTTCTGCACCGGCAAAATCGCCGTTAGCCTCGTCAAGGGCTTTTTTGCAATCCATCATTCCGGCGCCGGTCATCTTTCTGAGTTTCGCAACATCTGCAGCTTTAATAGCCATGTTTACTATATTTTATGAATTAATAATTATTCTTTATCGGAAGTATTTTCCTGTGATTTGTTTTCAGCGGTATCTTTAGCGGTATCTTTCGCTTCGGCTGCTACTTTTGCAGGTGCTTTACGGGCACTTGTTTTTTTCGCTTTAGCGTCAGATTTTTTTGCGCCTTTCTTTTCTGAGGCACCACCATCTTTATCGCGCTCTACCTTGCGTTCGCCCAAACCATCTTTAATTGCACCTGTTATTGCATCGAGAATAACAGCAATAGACTTGGCTGCGTCGTCGTTAGCCGGAATTGCGTAATCTACCAGGTTAGGATTCGAGTTTGTATCTACAATAGCGAATACAGGAATGTTCAGCCTTCTTGCTTCTGCTACTGCAATATGCTCTTTTTGTACATCGACTACGAACATGGCTGCCGGAAGTCTGTTAAGGTCGGCAATTGAACCAAGGTTCCTTTCCATTTTAATTTTCTGACGGTTCACCTGCAGGCGTTCACGCTTAGAAAGGTGACTAAGTGTACCGTCTTTTTCCATACTGTCGAGAGAGTTCATGCGCTTGATGGCACGACGAATGGTTGGAAAGTTTGTAAGCATACCACCTGACCAACGCTCTGTAACGTATGGCATACCAGTGGCTTTCACTTTTTCGGCTACAATATCTTTGGCTTGTTTTTTTGTAGCAACAAAAAGTATTTTGCGGCCCGATTTTGCAATTTGTTTAATTGCATTTGTGGCCTCATCGAGTTTTGCAACCGTTTCGGCTGCGGGATTATCCCTTTCTTCGTTGTCAGGAGGCGTTTTGCTCTTGGAATCGTGTGCCATGGTCCTTCGTTTGCGCAGATTCTGGGGCCGGCGCCGGCGAGCATGCGCGCTACCCCGACAGCGCCTAC
>JAWOEM010000520.1:0-9329 GCA_046482785.1 Salinivirgaceae bacterium | reverse complement strand
GAGCACCTACGCTACAGATATTGCAAAAGTTACACGCAGCCCGGTATTCCATGTAAACGGCGACGATGTTGAAGCGTTGGTAAGCACGATTAATCTGGCAATGGAATTCAGGCAAAAATGGCATTCCGATATTTTCATCGATATTTTATCGTACCGCAAACATGGCCACAACGAAGGCGACGAGCCGCGCTTTACGCAGCCTAAGCTTTATCAGCTAATAGCGAAACACCCAGACATTAGGGAAATATACGAGAAGCAACTATTGAAAGAAAACATCGCGCCAAGCGACCAACTGACCCAATGGAAAAACGAATTTAACGAGACCCTTGAGAAGGCTCATAAAGAAGCGGGCGAAAAACAATCGCTCGACATCAAGCTTTTTTTGGAAGAAGACTGGTTGAAATACCCCTACCCCACTTCGGATTTAATCAATAGACCAACCGACACAACATTCGATAAAAAACGTTTTATTGAGTTGGGCAAAACAATTACAGCCCTACCGGAAGAGCCTAATTTTTTGAAAAAAGCCAAGAAAATTGTTGCCGAACGACGCAAAATGCTCGAAAACAACAACATGGACTGGGCTATGGGTGAATTAATGGCCTATGCAACCCTGCTTGATGAGCAATACCACATCCGCATAAGCGGACAAGACAGCGTTCGAGGTACATTTGCACACCGCCACGCCATATTTAACGATCAAGACGGTGAAATTCATTACAATCCGCATGGCGAAATAGGCAAAACACCCGATCAGTTTCAGATTTATAATAGTTTACTTTCGGAATACGGCGTAATGGGTTTTGAATATGGCTACGCCTTGGCAGCACCTGAAACCCTAACTATTTGGGAAGCACAGTTTGGCGATTTTGCCAATGTGGCTCAGGTAATTATTGACCAGTACATTAGCTCTGCCGAAGAGAAATGGGGATTGAAAAACGGGCTGGTGCTAATGCTGCCACACGGCTACGAAGGGCAAGGCCCTGAACACTCGAGCGCGCGCATGGAACGATTTCTGAGCATGGCAGTATCGGATAATATGCAAATTGTAAATCCAACAACACCTGCAAACATGTACCACTTGCTGCGTAGGCAAATGCATCGTACGTTTCGGCTGCCATTGGTAATTTTTACACCTAAAAGCCTGCTGCGCCATCCGGCCTGCACCTCTACTGTAGAAGACATGACCGATGGAAAGTTTCAGGAAGTAATAGACGACAACAACACGAAACCAAAGGAGGTTACACGTGTCGTTTTTTCGACCGGAAAAGTGTATTACGACTTACTGGAGCGAAAACAAGAGCTTAAAGCCGACGATATTGCGCTGGTAAGAATAGAACAATTGCATCCGTTTCCCGAAAAAGAAATTAAACAAGTAGTTGAAAAATATACCAATGCGCTGGTTTGGCTGTGGGTGCAAGAAGAACCCGAGAATATGGGAGCATGGAACTACATACGCGACCAAATTAGAGAAGTCCCATTGCAAGTAATTGCACGACTCAAAAGTGGTAGTCCGGCAACTGGTCTTGCAGCAATTCATAAGATGGAACAGACCGAAATCATTAATAAAGTATTTAAACCCTGTACATGCAATCTAAATAATAAGTACTGTGGTTTGCAGTGCATTACGGGGAAAGCCCGGGAAGATATCAAAAAACAAAAAGACTATTTACTCGAACTTAGAAAACATAATGTATTATGATAATTGAAATAAAAGTCCCAACACCGGGGGAATCAATTACCGAGGTAGAAATAGCCTCATGGTTAGTCGAAGATGGAAGCATTGTAGCTAAAGATCAAGAAATTGCAGAAATTGAATCGGATAAAGCCACACTCATGCTCAGTGCAGAAGAGGGTGGACAAATAGCAATTAAAGCTCCCGAAGGGGAACCCATAAAGGTTGGCTCTGTAGCCTGCACCATCGATACCGATAAAGCTGGAGAAGCATCGGAAGCAAAAACACAAGACAAAAACAGCAGCGACGACAAACCAGGAGAACCGGCACAAAAAGAGAGTACATCAGAACCAGAAACTAAAAAGACGTCAGAAAAAAAGGAAGAAAAACCAAAATCGGATGCCACTGAAAAGGTACGCACCACGCCCATTGCAGCAAAAATGATGGATGCTAATCATGTATCGGTCGATGAAATAATGCAAGGACTGCGCCGATTGGATAAAAATGCTGTAACCAAAGGTATGGAAGGCCTAACAGCTGCGCCAGATTACGAAAGAGAGTCGGAACGAAAAAAAATGTCGTCGCTTCGTCGAAAAGTAAGTGAACGTCTGGTAGCGGTAAAAAATGAAACCGCCATGCTAACCACCTTTAACGAGGTCGACATGTCGGCGGTAATGCAAATGCGAAAGCAATACCAGAAAAAATTTACCGCGAAACACGGCATAAAACTGGGTTTCATGTCGTTTTTTACCAAAGCGGCAGCCATTGCACTAAAAACCTTTCCCGAAGTAAACGCCATGATCGATGGCGAAGAAATTATTTATTTCAATTATGCCGATATTGGCATAGCAGTACAAACGCCTAAAGGACTAATGGTTCCCATAATTCGCGATACATCGGAAAAAGGGGTGGCTACGCTCGAAGAAGAGATTAACGCCATTGCTACGAAAGCGCGTAATGGAAAAATCAGCATCGACGACCTGAAAGGCGGAACTTTTTCGATAACCAACGGAGGCGTATTCGGGTCCATGCTATCGACGCCAATTCTGAATCCGCCACAAGCTGCCATTCTTGGGATGCACAACATTCAGGATCGGCCGGTGGCTATCGATGGACAAGTAGTTATTCGCCCCATTATGTACCTTGCGCTCTCGTACGACCATCGGATAATTGACGGAAAAAGCTCGGTAGGATTTCTAAAAATGATTAAAGAATTAATTGAAGAACCAACCCGATTACTAATACCGGGCGACGCTCCCAGTAAATTACTGGATTTATAATTGCCCCGGCAATTTTGCAAAGAATAAATAACATAATGAATTTGAAAACGTGAGTTTAAATCACTCAATTTGGATTAAAACATGTTTTTATGTTTTAAAATAAAAACACTTACCTTTGCAATAGCGATAGTGCTAACTAAAAAAACTTACCAATGAAAAAAATGATGTTTATGGCGATTGTTGCACTTGCCTTTGTAGCATGTAACAGTCAGTCGAAAGAAAAGAAAACAGATGAAAAAAACGCTGAAACAACCACACTAACGGTAGATCAGTTTTTTGAAAAGGGGGAAGCCTTACTTGGAAAAGAAATCACCATTAAAGGAACTATTGACCACGTATGTGCCCACGGCGGCAAAAAGATGTTTATTCAGGGATCGACACCTGAGAACCGTTTGCGCATTAATGCCGGCGACGATATCGCCAGTTTCGATGTAGCTTTCGAAGGCTCAACCATGCAGGTAACAGGAAAAGCCGATATGTTAAAAATGGATTCGGCCTATTTAGCCAACTGGGAGCAAGAGCTAATTGAAGGTTCGCACGAAAAAGGTTCGGGAACAGGCGATGGAACCGGACATGGTGAAGGGCAAGAAGAGGAAGGTCATGAACACGACCACTCATCGCATGGCGAACAGGCCGACATGGGAGAACATATTCCCGGAATGGAAAAAGTAAAAAAGTACCAGAAAGAAATTGCTACAAACGGCAAAGGGTACATTCCAATTTACTCGCTTACTGCAAAAAAAGTGAAAGAGTTGAAATAATCTCCGGAAAGCAAAACAATATTACAAACAAAATCCTGCAGCAAAGCTGCGGGATTTTTTTATTTTTGCAAACTGAATTATACAACCATGAACTGGAGAAAACTAAACAGACGCATACATCAGGATTTGGGCTACTTTTTTGTAGGCTTAACCATTATTTATTCCGTATCGGGAATAGCATTAAACCATTTGCACCATTGGAATCCCGATTTAAAAACTGAAGACTATAGCGGAGCCTACAACGAACCATACAATTTTGGAGAAAATAAAATGGAAGCCGCAAAACAGGTGGCAGACGCAGCCGGAATAAATTATCCGATAAAAAGCGTAATAAGCAAAGGCCAGAATATTTACCGAGTGTTTTTAGACGTAGGCTCCGGCAATACAGGCAAAATTGTAGTAGATGCAAACGACAAAACATTTAGTGTGCAGATAGCCCGGCAGCGACAGGTTTTCAAGCAAATGAACCTAATGCACCGCAATAATCTAAAAAAAATATGGACTTGGGTGAGTGATATTTTTGCCATTGCACTTATTTGGTTAGCCATATCGGGGGCAATTATTATGCGCGGAAAATTCGGGTTCAAACGCTATGGCATTTGGCTTGTACTGGCAGGAACAATTATTCCATTAATCATATTCTTCATTTACCAGTAATATTTTGAACAAACGCATTCTCAACCTAGCTGTCCCCAACATTGTCAGTAACATTACCGTTCCGTTGTTAGGAATAGTCGATCTTGCCATGATGGGACACTTAGGCTCTGTAGACTATATTGGCGCCATTGCATTGGGAGGCATGATTTTTAATTTTTTGTATTGGGGTTTCGGTTTTTTACGCATGGGGACGTCGGGTTTTACGGCTCAGGCTTATGGTCGCAGAAGTTTCAGCGACAGCATTCACACGCTAGCCCGGGCACTCATCGTTGCATTCATTGGAGCTGCGGCACTCATTATTTTGCAATTCCCCATCGAAAAACTCACCTTCTGGATTATTGGCAGCGATAAACAGGTAGAAGAATTAGCACGCAGCTATTTTTACATTCGTATTTGGGCAGCCCCGGCCACAATTGGTCTTTACGCACTTACAGGCTGGTTTATTGGCATGCAAAACACACGCTTCCCCATGCTAATTGCCATCCTCATCAATATAATAAACATAGGACTTAATGTGCTCTTCGTTTATGTGTTCGACATGGCATCAGATGGGGTTGCACTGGGAACACTCTTGGCACAATACAGCGGACTCATATTGGCTTTTTACCTCTTTAAGCGCTACTACGGAAAACTTTACAAGTATTTTCAATTCAAACAAATCAAAAACCTTCAGTTGTTTCGCGTATTCCTTTCGGTAAATAAGGACATATTTATTCGCACCTTTTGTATTATTATCGTGTTTACCTTTTTCACCAGTTCATCGGCGGCAGTCAACAAGCACATTTTAGCCATCAATACACTATTGCTTCAACTTTTCTTCATTTACTCCTACTTCGTAGATGGTTTCGCATATGCCGCAGAGGCACTAACCGGCCGCTTTGTTGGAGCGCAGAATAAGAGTTCGCTTAAGCTCGCCATCAAAAAACTTTTTTATTGGGGATGGGGTATTGCCGCAGTATTTAGTCTGGCATACGGATTTGGCTGGCGCGAAATTATTGGGTTAATGACAAATAACAAGGAGCTTATTGCCGATGCATCTGATTATGCCATTTGGATCGGTCTGATTCCAATACTTGCATTTGCTTCATTTCTTTGGGATGGCATTTATATTGGTGCAACAGCATCGGTGCAAATGCGCAACTCGATGCTGCTGGCCACCGGAGTTGTATTTTTTCCTACCTACTTTCTACTGCAAAATTCATTAGGCAACCATGCCCTTTGGATTGCCTTGCTTGGATTTCTGCTCGTACGGGGCGTAGCACAATATATAATGGCAGGAAAGGCAGTGTATCAGAAAATAAATACAGAGTAAGAAACTACTAGTCAACAATATAAACACTCAATCCGCAGGCTTTAATATGTTGCGTAGCAAAACCATACGAAACACGCTTCAAAACACCTCCACAATAGCGTTTGGGGAGCAATATTTTTTATAAATTGCCGTCCAAAATTACACTTGCGGTGGATAAAGGATTGCAAGCTGGAATCATCAATTAAAATCAAAATACTTAATCCGATGAAAGAAAAATGGAAGAAACTATCGAATACCGAAAAAGGGCTAACGCTTCTGATTATTGTTCTATTATTTGCCATTGCAATTAATTGGAGCCGTGTTTACGATGGGCTTAAGCAAGGGATGACAAAATACCAGAATAATGAAACCGAACAAGTTGAACAATCAAAACAAAAATAAAGCACGACATTTAACACATTAAGGAATTGTAATGAAAAAGGCAGGCGATTTTAACGAAGTTTAAACGCCAACTTATTTCGGCATAATCCCCAAACTTAAAAACTATATCATGTTTAAAAACGACAAACTCATTAAAGCGCTCAATAAGGAGCAAAAATTTGCACGCCAATTTATAATAGCAGCAGTACTCGTTATAGCTGTTAATGGTAATGCACTGATATTCATTATGCAAAAAATCGATTCCCTACCCAATGCATACTGGATTCAACTAGGAATAATTCCCCTCTTGCTGGCCATGATGGTATTCTATTATTTCCGTATCCACAAAAAAAACATGAAAAACATTCGCGACAATTTTGAACGTGAAATGCTTTCAGAAAATGACGATAAAAAATAAAACTATGAAGCAAAAAGATCTGATTTTCATAATTGTAGCAGCACTGGTATTCTCACCATTTTTTATTTCGGAAGCAGTCTTTAACGCTTACGACCAGTTTAATACGAGCCACGGCATGGTAATGGCATTCCTGAAATTTGCCATTCTTGCAACCCTTGGAGAGGTAATTGGTCTGCGCATAAAGACCGGCAACTACAGCCAAAAAGGCTTTGGAATTATCCCCAGGGCAATAGTGTGGGGAGTATTAGGGCTAACAATAAAAATGGCATTTGTAGTTTTCGCCACCGGCATACCACAGTTTTTAGCCTACTTAGGGTTAGAAAATGCTGTTTCGGTAATGAAGCAAGGATTTACAATGGAGAAGTTGCTGGTTGCATTTGCGATAAGTGCAGCCATGAACATTTTCTATGCGCCGGTAATGATGACATTCCATAAAATTACCGACACCCATATATTAAAAAACAATGGCACTGTGGCCGGGCTATTCCGCCCCATTCAGTTTAAAGAAATTTTTACAAACCTCGATTGGGGCGTGCAGTGGGGCTTTGTATTCAAAAAAACAATACCTATTTTCTGGATTCCGGCACACACCATCACATTTTTGCTACCAGCAAATTATCAAGTACTATTTGCAGCCGTACTTGGAATAATGCTTGGAGTCTTTTTAGCTGTAGCGGCACAATTGGGAAAAAAGTAGGTATTATTAACCGAATAAGAAAAATTTTTACATTATTTAAGAATAATCTGAGAATAATTTATTTACTTTAAAAAGCTATTGGGGTTATACCAAAATAGTTTCATAAAAACCGGCAACGAATTTTATTGCAAACCCGTTGCGAAATTTTACATACAAAGAGAAATAGAATTTAAAAAGTAAAAACACCAAAAATAAAAGAGCAATGAGCAAAATAGGAATTTTTTTCGCTCCCAAGGGAGGAAGCACCGAAGAAGTAGCAAAAAAGATACAAGCCCAACTACCCAATGCAGACCTGCACTGCGTGGCCGATACAGAAATATCGGAGATGCTTAAATACGATAATCTTATAATGGGTATTGCAACCATTGGAAAGGAAACCTGGGATCAGGATTACAAGAAAAGTGGTTGGGACATAAAACTACCCGAAGTTGAAAAAACTGACTTTAGCGGAAAAACCGTAGCCCTTTTCGGACTGGGCGACTCCGTAACTTACGATCTGAATTTTGTAGATGCAATGGGCATACTTGGGCGTACCTTAAAAAAACAGGGAGCCAAACTGGTTGGTTATACCGACACAAAAGACTACAATTTTAGAGAATCGCAAGCCATCGAAAACAACCAATTTATGGGACTACCCATAGATGAGGATTTTGAAGAAGAAAAAACTAACGAGCGTATAACCCAATGGATCAAAGACTTAAATAAAACGATGCTGTAAAGCAGAAAAATAAATTTGCAAATGTGAGAAATCCGAAACAAAACAGCTAGGTTTGACGTTAAATACACTTTGTAACCCCTAATTATTCCAATAGATGAGACAATTGAAGATTACAAAGCAGGTAACCAATCGAGACACGGCCTCGCTCGATAAATACCTGCACGAAATCGGTAAAGTTGAGTTATTAACAGCAGACGAGGAAGTAACGCTCGCGCGCCGGATAAAAAAAGGAGACAGCGACGCGCTTAACAAGTTGATAAGAGCGAACTTACGCTTCGTGGTATCGGTAAGCAAGCAGTACCAAAACCAAGGATTAAGCTTGCCCGACCTCATTAACGAGGGAAACCTCGGCCTGATTAAAGCAGCGCAGCGCTTCGACGAAACACGCGGCTTTAAGTTTATTTCGTACGCCGTTTGGTGGATTCGCCAATCGATACTACAGGCGCTGGCCGAGCAAGCCCGAATTGTTCGTCTGCCTTTAAACAAAATTGGCTCCATCAACAAAATTAATAAGGCGCTAAACCAACTTGAACAAGATTTTGAACGCGAACCGTCTACCGACGAAATAGCCAAAGCATTGGAAATTTCGCCCAACGAAGTGAAAAAATCGTTGGCCAACGCCGGACGTCACGTTAGCATGGACGCTCCCATTTCTGCAGAAGAAGATGGTACCATGTACGATGTAATGCAAAGTAGCGATACGCCAAGCCCCGACAAAACGTTAATTAACGACTCACTGCGAAAAGAAATCGACAGAGCACTAACAACCCTGTCGCGCAGAGAAGGCGATATTTTACGATGCTACTTCGGTCTCAATGGCAAACCGCCATCAACACTGGAAGAAATTGGCGAACAGTTTGACCTAACACGCGAACGAGTACGTCAAATTAAAGAAAAAGCTATTCGCAGGCTCAAACACACCTCGCGAAGTAAAAATCTGAAAATGTACCTCGGATAAACATTATTGTAAACCACACATTTACAACACACGAACAAAAAAAAACGCGAATGAAATAAATTTACATTGTAGAACACAAATCCAAATACAAGAATCTGTCGGAATATTTTTCTGACAGATTCTTTTTCGTTTGGGATTTCCCCAAAATTCGCAAGCTCCTGATTCTCGAGGACAGGCTTGTTCTCGCATTTTTCTTATCAAAGACTTCGAAAAACAATGAGTTTTCTTGCCGAAACTCGCATAAACAAGTATTTGCGAAAATTCCACACCGATGAGCAGTCGAGCATTGCACAACCATACAACCCCAACCATATATTACATTGTAAACCAGAGCACTGTGAAATGCGAAACTTCAATACTTTAAGATTCGATTTTTTTGCAAATAGCACCGCAATTTATTCTCCATCTTTTTGTTTCTTTGTACAAAATATACAATTTTACAAACGCTCCCACTCTAGGAACTTTTCAAGGGAATATAAGCCCCAAAACAAAG
>JAWOEM010000493.1:0-5855 GCA_046482785.1 Salinivirgaceae bacterium | reverse complement strand
ACCAAAGACTGAGCGAGGGACGCGCAAAAGCAGTGGTCGACTACCTTGTTTCAAAAGGTGTAAGCCAAAACGTACTCACCTACAAAGGTTACGGGCAAGACCGACCTGTCGACACCAACGAAACCGACCAAGGAAAAGCCCAAAACCGCCGTGTAGAATTCCTACTAATCAAAAAATAGTCATTTAGAAACGATTAAAACCTACAGAAATGAAAATTTTTATCACATCGATATTCATACTCATATCACTGGCTCTCACTGCTCAATCGACAAAACGAATTGTCAGACAGATGGACAGCAAAGATTTTGAAAAAGGAAAAGAGCTTGCATTAAGTGTACTCGAAGATGCTCCCGAAGATCCTGCAGCGAACTTCTGCATGGCCTGGATGACATTCGAACAAGAAAACTTCTTCGATGCCTACAAACACATGATTCTCTTCAAATCCAACATCAATAGCCTCGAACCCGGCGACAAAGAGGAAATAATGGCTTACATGGAAAATGTAATGACCAAAATGCGTAAAAAAAGCTTCGACGAACGTATTGAAAAGAAATCTTTCGATATTGAACAAGCAGCCATCAACTATGTAAGAGAAAAGCGCGATCCCGAAATTGCCAGCCAATACATCGAACTATTTCCTACATCGCCCTTTTTAGACAACACAAAACACATACGCAACCACTACGCATACATTAATGCCATCGATGCCGGAACAGTAGAGGCCATGCGCAAGTTCAAACAAGAATACCCCGATGCTGCCCAACAAGAAGTGGCGCAGGAACGCATACACGAACTGGAATTTGAAGCAGCCAAAAATAGCAAATCCATTGACCGAATAGAAACCTTTATTCAAAGTTACCCTTTGGCAAAACAGCGCACAGAAGCCATTCAGCTGCGCAACCAGTGGGCATATAACGAAGCAAAAAAGAACAATGATCTGGAAGCAATTGAAAAATTCATTCGCGACTACCCCAATGCAATACAAGCTGCCGAAGCTCAACAACTCAAACAAAAATTGGTGTTCGAAAAGGCAAAAAGCATCAATACCATTGAGGCCTATTCCGATTTTGTAAAACAGTACCCTTTCGGCAAATATTATGTTGATATCTTCAATTTAAAATCCAAAGCCCTTGGAGCACGCATTGCCGAAAACAGCCAAATTAAAAACGCAAAAACCGCCCGTGCATTCGATTACAACAAAACCAACGATCTTTTTTCTACAGCCACCATTGATAAAAATGGAAATATATTTATTGCCGGAATTATTGAATTAGACACCATTCCGCTGCACGACGTTTGGCTCATGAAGCTCGACCCAACAGGCAAAATGCTGTGGAACAAACAATTTGGCTCTCCGGCCAACGATCACATAAACGAACTGTTCATTCAAGATGACGGCTCTCTTTTGGGCATAGGAATATATGGACAAACAGACACTACCCACGGTCAGGGATGGATGCTGAGCGTTGGAGCAGACGGCAAAAAACAGTGGATGAAGTTCCTTGGCGACCTTTACCCTGTTTCGAGTTTGCAAAAAGGAAACGAAATAATTGTAGGCGGATACAATATGGATTCGCTCCACCATATGCGACTGATAAAATTCGACAACGAGGCCGATAAAAAATGGCAACGCAAATACACCACTCGCGGATCGGTCAATGCCGTTAAACCACACAGCCAAGGCGGAACGGTTATTAGCGGCAAAAATTGGATTGCCCATATTTCAGACGAAGGCTATCTGGAATACGATCAGTTTATCGATGAAAACCTCACAATAATGGACGTTACCGAAAAAGAAGGTGTTATTTATGCAGCAGGCTACAACGAAGAGTTCAACCTCTTTGTTTACAACACACAAAACAAATCGGTAACCCAAACCACTCAACAAGTAAAAGAAATACAATTCTTGCCCGATACCGATTTGCTGGTGCTCGACCATAATAACAATTTAACACAACTAACCAGTGCAGGAGGCTATGTAAAAGACGTTGCCAAAAATACAGGCCACTTTTACATGCTCAACAATTACTTGTTTTACACAAGCATAAACTCCATACTTCAAGGCAACATTCAAATGATCACGTTCTAAAACACAATAAAGCCCCGGACTAAAACCGGGGCTTTTCAACACAACCGAACATTCAATAAGCATTTTGAAAAATTAAATCATTGCAGAATTTAGGACATATTTGATCAAACCCCATTAAAAACCTATATTTACGAAAAAAAGCACTATGGCGCTCGACAAAATAATATCATTAGAAGATGCAGACATTTTTCATAAAGACCACTTGGTAATGAGCAATGTCAACCTGACAGTAAACAAAGGCGAATTCATTTATTTAATCGGAAAAACCGGAACAGGAAAATCTAGCTTGCTCAAAACCATTTACGCCGAAATTCCCTTACAAAAAGGAATAGGCACCATTGCAGAGTTCGACTTGGCAAACCTCAAGAAAAAGCAAATTCCCTATTTACGAAGGAAAATTGGAATTGTATTTCAGGATTTCCAACTACTGACAGATCGTTCAGCCAACGAAAACCTACTATTCGTGCTCAAAGCCACCGGCTGGAAAAAGAAAAAAGAAATGGAACAGCGCATACAAGATGTGCTGGAAAAAGTTGGACTCGGCTACAAAGGCTACAAAATGCCACACGAACTGTCGGGCGGCGAACAACAACGCCTATCCATTGCCAGAGCACTCCTTAACGACCCCGAAATAATACTCGCCGATGAGCCAACCGGAAACCTCGACCCCGACACATCGACCGGAATTATGGAGCTGTTATTCGACATAAAAAATACCGGAAGAGCAGTTATAATGGCTACTCACGACTATGAAATGCTCAAAAAATTCAATGCCCCAACAATGAAAATAGAAGATGGGAAACTGAATGAACGCGAAAATAAAATCATCGAATTCGACACACTATAAAGAAGTGACAAACAAAAAATTAGATCACACAAACCTATAAACTACAATTAAAGCCCGTAAAAATGTCGTTATTTAACCGATCAATTCACCTGGCAAAATTGTTTTTCGACTTTCTTGGAAAAATATCCGGACTATCTACCGATGGCACCATCAAAGAAGGCAACCCCGAGTACGTCGAAAAAATTATTAATGACATAGGCATCAATATTAAAATTCACGAAGTAGACCTTGCCAAAATCCCAAGTACAGGAGCTTTCGTCACCATCTCCAACCATCCGTTCGGAGGAGTCGATGGAATAATATTAACACACCTGATGCTAAAAAAACGCCCCGATTTTAAAATTGTAGCCACCCCCACGCTATGGAAAATTTATCCGTTAAACGACTTCTTTATTCGTTTCGACACCAGTAAAAACAAATCGGAAATAAAACCTACGTTTTCCGGTATGCGCCAAATTGTAAACCATACAGGAGGCGGTCATCCACTTGGCTTTTTTCCCGCCGGAGAAGTTGCAGCCTACGATAGCGACACAAAAACCGTATCGGACAGACGATGGAAAAGTACCTACCTAAAACTACTACAAAGCCTTGAAACACCAATAATACCCGTCTATTTTCAAGGAAAAAACAGCAACCTGTTTCACATGATCAGCTCCATACACCCCTTATTGGGTTCGGCAGGCGAATTTTTCGGGAAGAAAAAAGAAATTCGTGTACGAATTGGAAAACCCATTCTCCCAAAAGAAACAGCAGAATACGAAGATTTGGACAAATATGGCCGCTACCTCAGAGCCAAAACTCACGCATTGGAATCGGAAATTGAAGTGCGGAAATTTTTCCGAACCGCGCTACGCCGCGAAAAAGAACCCGAAAAAATCATCGACCCGGTGGCCACCGACAAAATGATGCGCGAAATAAAGCATATTCAAAAACACAAACTCTTTTCCAGCGACAAATACACCGTTTATTGCCCACCAACACTTGAAATACCAAATATTCACCGCGAAATTGGCCGTGTTCGGGAAATCACTTTTCGTGATGTGGGAGAAGGAACCAACCGCAGCATCGACATCGATGAGTTTGATTTATACTACAACCAGCTCTTTATTTGGGATCATGAACAAAACCAAATTGTAGGCGCCTACCGCGTAGGAAAAGGAAAAGAAATTGTATCGCAATTTGGAGTGAAAGGGTTTTACACCCAAAGCCTATTTAAAATACACAAAGACTTTACACCTATTCTGAAAGAAAGCCTCGAACTTGGAAGGAGTTTCATAGCCAAAGAGTATCAACGTAAACCCATGTCGCTGTTTCTCCTTTGGAAAGGCATACTCTATTTCCTGCTCAAGCACCCCGAATACCGATACCTAATTGGGCCGGTTAGCATCAGCAACCAATTCTCAAAATTCTCTAAAGACCTTATTATCAAATTCCTTAAACATTATCACTTTGACCACGAGCTTGGCCGACTCATAACTCCGCGTAAAGCATTCAAAGTACACTCAAAGTACGACACCGATATTGTACTCGAAAATGCCCGCGACGACATTAGTAAACTCGATCGGTTTATTAGCGATATTGAACCAACCAACTTTAAAATGCCCGTCTTACTGAAAAAATATTTAAAGCAAAACGCCAAAATTATCGGATTCAATATCGACCCAAAATTCAACAATGCACTCGACGGACTCATTATACTCGACCTTTACGAAGTGCCATTTAACATGATTGAATCACTGTCGAAAGAAGTGAAAGACGAAAGCATTCTGAATCGGTTTAAAATGGAAGAAGAAAAAGCTAAAGAGGGAATTCGCGTAGAAGAGAAATCAATGTAAAACAAGGAAAAGTCACACAAAACACTAATAACCAAAACACTATAGCAAGACAAAACATGCAACAAATAGTCAAAAAATAAATTCAAACGCTAATTTGTTTATTCTCAAACCATCAGGAATGATGATGCAAAACGCAATATTTTTAATTCGAATTCATGTTTTTTAAATCACCCATGTTTCATATATTTGTTGACCAGTAACACAACTATGGAAAACTATATTGTATCAGCCAGAAAATACAGACCTCACTCCTTTACTACAGTTGTGGGGCAACGTTCGGTAACCAAAACGCTGAAAAATGCCGTACAAAACAACCGATTGGCACATGCCTACCTGTTTTGCGGGCCACGTGGAGTGGGAAAAACGAGTATTGCCCGAATATTTGCAAAAACCATCAACTGTCTGAACATTGGAGAAGATCACGAAGCATGCAACGAATGCGAATCGTGCAAAGCCTTTAACGAAAACCGATCATACAACATACATGAACTCGATGCAGCCTCAAAAAACAAGGTCGAAGACATTCACAACCTTGTTGAACAAGTACGCATTGCTCCCCAAATTGGGAAATACAGCGTGTACATCATCGATGAGGTGCATATGCTATCAACATCGGCATTCAATGCCTTTCTAAAAACACTGGAAGAACCACCGGCACACGCAATTTTTGTGCTTGCCACAACGGAAAAACATAAGATTCTGCCAACAATTATTTCGCGCTGTCAGGTATTCGACTTTAACCGAATAACCGTGGCCGAAGCTGTAGACCACCTCAAATACGTAGCAGAACAAGAAAACCTGAATGCCGAAGAAGCCGCACTGCACGTAATAGCCCAAAAAGCCGACGGCGGAATGCGCGATGCATTATCAATTTTTGACCAAATTGCCAGTTTTTCGGGAGGGGAAATCACCTATCAACAAACAATCGATAACCTAAACGTACTCGACTACGACTACTATTTCAAAATTGATCAATAAACGGGTCGGCAAAATATTTTTCAAGTTCATACTCTCGAACATTTGAAAGACTATCCATATCTGCGTCTAGATTATTATGATCATCCCAAGTGAAAGGATCATAACC
>JAWOEM010000461.1:0-4470 GCA_046482785.1 Salinivirgaceae bacterium | reverse complement strand
CTTCAAGCATTTAAAAAGAAAGTTAAGCCTGCTATTGACTTGTGGAAAAAAGCACTCACTGAATCGAACATAGAAGAACGTAAAACAAGAGTAAATGAAAAAGCGACACTTGTAGCCTACTCGAATTTAGCACGAGCCTTCTTCATGATGCAAGAATATGAAAAAGCAATTGAATACGCGGACAAAATTATGGCAATTGATAAGTCTTTTAAAGCAATTAGAACGGTGAAAGCTAATGCAGAAAAAAATGCCGAGATAAAGAATAATTATCTGAAGACAACATCTAAACCAGACTACAAAAAGGTCTAGCAGATTACAGCGTTCTGAAAAGATTTTTTAACGCAGAAAAAAAATGAGAAGATCAATACTTGGCCCGTAAGATTATGCTTGACTAGTGATGAGCTCCTTTTCATGCACGGCGCCATGGGAAAGTTATTGGTGACCGTTTATTACCCTCACTCAAACCCGTTGAGTCCGTGATTCACAGGAATGCTACGGGTTTGAGTGAGAATAAGGTTAAAAATAGAGTTTATTGACAAATACTGAGCACAATGGCAGTTCGGGCAGGTAGATAAATTTTTAACTGAAAAGATGAAGTGCCATCATGGTGAACCATTGGGGCAGGATAAAGCTTATCTTCTATCCGGTCAAACCCTCCAAACTCGCTACTATCGGAGCTTAACAATAGTTTGTAGTTAGCTCCACTGCAATAAATTCCATAATCCGGGTACGATGCAGTGGGATGGAAATTAAATATGAACAGCAATTCACCTCTCTGAAAGGCAATTACTTTAGCCTCATTGTTTATCTCTTCCGAGTCTATATTTTGAACGTTAAGTGTTTTATGCGTGTTAAAGAGTTTGATCATCGCCTCATCGAAATCACTTAAGTAGTGATACTTCAGCTTTTTATCGTCTGCCAGGTGCCATTGCCGCTTGCAGTAATTAAATGACCATTGGTTGCCTTCTCTGGGAAAATCAATCCATTCGGGATGCCCAAACTCGTTCCCCATAAAATTCAGGTAACCGCCATGGGTCGTACTCAGTGTAATTAAACGGATCATTTTATGAAGCGCAATGCCGCGATCAATAACCAGACTTTGAGTTTCTTTACTCATAAAGTGATAAATATCTTTATCAACCAATCTAAAAAAAAGCGTTTTATCGCCTACCAGTGCCTGATCGTGCGATTCGCTGTAGCTAATAACACTTTCCTCGGGGCGATGCGAAGTAAGTTCGTGAAAAAGTTCACCCATATCCCAATTCTCATCAACCTTTTCTTTAATGGTTTTTATCCAATAGTCGGGCATGCCCATGGCCATGCGATAATCGAACCCCACTCCACCCTCATCATGTTTACCACATAAACCGGGGAAACCACTCATTTCTTCCGCAATACTTATAGCTTGTGAATTGTTTTCATGGATAAGCTGATTGGCAAGCGTAAGGTACGTAATGGCATCTATATCCTGATTATCATTAAAATATTGATCGTAAGATGTAAAATTCTGACCTAACCCATGATCGTAATACAACATGCTGGTTACTCCGTCGAACCTGAATCCGTCGAATTTAAATTCATCTAGCCAATATTTACAATTCGAAAGCAAAAAATGCAGCACATGATTTTTGCCGTAATCAAAACAGAGGGAATCCCATGCAGCATGTTCCCTGCGATGATCATTATGGAAATATAATCCCGGATCTCCATCAAACAGCCCCAACCCTTCTTCGGTATTTTTAACTGCATGAGAATGCACAATATCTACAATTACTACCAGCCCCATTTGCTGTGCTTTGTCGATAAGCGCTTTCAGTTCGTCCGGTGTGCCAAATCTGGAAGTTGGGGCATAATAGTTAGCACGATGGTAGCCGAATGACCCGTAATAAGGATGCTCTTGTATGGCCATTAATTGAATAGTATTGTAGCCTGCTTTGGCTATGCGGGGCAGAATTTTGTTTTTGAATTCTGTGTAGGTGCCCACTTTTTCTTCGTCCTGAGCCATACCAATATGCGCTTCATAAATCAGCGGATGCTCAAATGAACGTGCGAAGTGTTCGACTTGCCATTTGTAAGGATGATCGGGCTGCCATATTTGTGCAGCGAAAATTTTCGTATTTTCATCTTGCACAACACGCCTTGCGTATGAAGGAATTCGCTGACCACTGCCACCATCCCACTCAATGAAAAGTTTATAAAGCGACTGGTGTGGTAAAAGGATTTTATCAATAATTAATTCAAAAACATTATTGTTCAAACGTATAAATCGATAATTTTCATCCGCTTCCCACCTGTTTAAATCACACAGCAAAAACATGTTGACGGCATTGGGCGCATACTCTCTGATGATAATATGAGTATCATTTGAATGGATACCAAAATAGAGGTAGCCCGAAGCAAATTCGTTTAACGTTTTATTGCCTGTCAATTCTATTTTTTTTGCAGAAATGTAGTTTTGCCTTTTTAAAATAGTATCTTCAAAAGGTTCTAACCATTTATCTGCGTCAAGGTATTTTGGCTTTACCATATCACAGTCTTTATTCTTAATGTTTTGGACAGTTAAATGTACGTGAAGATTCCGGTTTAACCCACATTAATTGAAAATTATGTAAGGATTTTATTTTTCCAGGTAATGACGAGTCCTAAAGTCGATTTTTTAAGCTGCCGATGGTCGATTACAACCACTACATTTGGAATAATTGAGAATTGCAGGCAAAAAAAAGACCGTTTTCTACGCTTGAAACCGCCTGCTGGCCTAATTTTTAACTTGTACTATGATAATTATCGCTTTTTCATAAAAAAAATACGCAAACGTTTGCTCCTCACTAATAGACGAGTATAGCAATGGCAGCGATAGAATTAAAAACATAAGTGCATAAAATTTATCTCGCTTGCAGAACCCACGTCAAAATTACTTATTTTAGTAACCTCATTACTAAAACACTAATTACTAACTAACTGATTATTGACATGGAGCATCTTTTATATTATTTACTAGCCGCCGGATTCGTGGGCTTGATCTTCACTTTTTGGAAAACCGCATGGGTTAAGAAACAAGACATGGGTAATGAGAAAATGGTACGCATCAGCAAAAACATTGCCGATGGAGCCATGGCATTTCTAAAAGCAGAGTACAAGGTTTTGGCCGTTTTTGTTGCTGCTGTGGCAGTTCTGCTTTTTTTCAAAGGGCAAAGCGAAACCGATAGCAATGGCCTGGTAGCAGTCTCATTTATTGTAGGAGCAATACTTTCGGCTCTAGCCGGATTTTTGGGAATGCGAATAGCAACAAAAGCCAATGTTCGCACAACAAATGCATCCCGCATTTCATTGAATAAAGGCCTCGAAGTGGCTTTTAATGGCGGAAGCGTAATGGGGGTGAGTGTTGTAGCCCTCGGGGTTCTGGGGTTAAGTTCTTTGTTTTTGCTTTACCACAATATTCTTGGAGCCGACTGGACGATAAATAAGGTATTAAATATTATTTCGGGCTTCTCGCTTGGAGCTTCGTCCATTGCGCTGTTTGCGCGCGTCGGAGGTGGAATTTACACCAAAGCCGCCGATGTGGGTGCCGACCTGGTAGGAAAAGTAGAAGCCGGCATTCCCGAAGATCACAGTTTGAACCCTGCAACCATAGCCGATAACGTAGGCGACAATGTAGGCGATGTGGCCGGCATGGGCGCAGACCTGTTTGAATCTTATGTGGGTTCTATTATTGCTACAATGGTTTTGGGTGCCGCATTTGTGGGAGTCGATGCCTTTAAAGAAGGTTTCGAACTTGGTGCTGTAATGCTGCCGCTTGTATTGGCAGCAATTGGTATTCTCACCTCAATAATTGGCACCTTTCTGGTACGAACCAAAGAGGGTGGAAATCCGCAAGTTGCACTCAACACAGGGGAATTTGTAGCAGCAGGTCTTATGATTGCAGCTTCGTACTTTGCTATCGATTGGCTTCTGCCAACCACCTGGGGAACTGGAACAGTGGAAAATTATACATCGGTTGGCGTATTTTGGAGTACGATAATTGGCTTGGCTGCGGGTTTGTTTGTCGGAAAAATTACCGAATATTATACAGCAACCGGCAAGCCACCTGTTATGAGCATTGTAAGACAATCGCGTACCGGAGCAGCAACCAATATTATTGCAGGGTTGGGCGTGGGAATGATGTCGACGGCATTGCCAATTATTGTTATTGCCAGCGGTATTGTGGGCGCATATTATTTTGCAGGCCTTTATGGAATTGCCATTGCAGCGGTAGGCATGCTGGCCAACACGGGCATTCAATTGGCTATTGATGCTTATGGCCCAATTGCGGATAATGCAGGCGGAATTGCCCAAATGGCCGACCTCGAAAGTACAGTTAGGGAACGTACCGACAAACTGGATTCTGTAGGAAACACAACTGCTGCCATTGGGAAGGGATTTGCCATTGCATCGGCTGCCTTAACGGCTTTGGCCCTATTTACTGCATTTATG
>JAWOEM010000458.1:0-3616 GCA_046482785.1 Salinivirgaceae bacterium | reverse complement strand
GTCGCGCACCTGATCGGCACCCCGTCGAACGGCACCCGCGCGATCACCCCGATGCTGGCCATCACGCGGCTGTGGAACTCGGTCATCGCCACCAGTGGCCTGCGACGAGCCCTGTCGCTGGCACGTGACTACGCCGGCCGCCGCCCCGGGTATTCCGTGTAAACCACCGCTGTGCGCACAGTGAATTCCGGGTCCTCAAGCTGACCCAGCTGGGTGTAGGCGAAGCCCCCCACGAATACGATCAGGGCCACCAGAAAGCCCATCAGACGGCCCCGCGTTAAATCTTCTGTTCCGCTGGCGAATACATCTATTGTATAAACTTCTCCATCAAGCAATGTACGTTCATTTATAATTGTACCATCAAAATTATTTCCAATAACCTGAGCAGCCTTTTTGGCATTCATCAAGCCCCATCCAAAAGCTGCATCGGGCCCTGCTGGTCCGGCATCGTCGGCCGTGTGTAGCGCAAGACCTTTGAGCGTTGCCGCTTTCATAAACTCGGAATACTGCTGGCTGTAATACTGTTGTAGTAAAAGCAAAGTACCTGCAACATTTGGCGACGCCATCGAAGTACCTGTAAGCGATTCGTAGGCGGTGTTAGATGTTTCATAAGTTGAATAAATATTTGTGCCGTTTCCTGTAATATCGGGTTTTATGCGGTAATCGTCTGTTGGCCCTTCGCTACTTGATCCATTAATACTCATTGAAACAAACTCCCCGTTTGCATCAATAGCAATCTCTCTTCCATTGGCAACTACAAGATTGTTTTTCGCTAAAGCGTGGCCTGTTAGTTTATCGTAGTTCGGGTCACTATCTAATGGCGCTCCGTTTGAAGCATTATCGTTGCCATCGTTTCCGGCAGCAACACACATCAGGTAATAAGGTGCGTTATAAAGAACTTCATCCCAATCGCGTGAATCGGCTACATATGCACCAAACACCCAATCAGGAAGCTCAGAAGCCACCCAGCCATATGAATGGTTCGATAAAAGCATACCATTTGCTGCGGCATCGGCTACTTCAGCAATGTCTGCATTCCAGTCGTAACCAACAGCATACCCTTGTGGAGCCATTCCTTTCGCATCGGCTTGTACGCCAGAAGCAATAATGGTTCCGGTTACGTGCGCCGAATGATAATTTAACGCTGTGCTATTATCACCAATTGAAAAGCGGTCTGTACCACCAATACCATCGTATTCCTGATGAGTAGAACGTGCAAGGCCACCATCCCAAACGTGGGCTGTCATGCCTTGGCCTTCGAGATTTAAACCCAACAAACCGCTATTGTGTAAGGTTGTAGCACGCGTAGAAATGGCTGCATTTGAATTATAGGTAGTGTAATAAATGGGGTTTCCATCTTTATCTACCTTCATTAACTCAATAAAGCGGCCGTCTTTTTCAATTTGGGTTGGCCACCCATTTTCTTCGGCAAGCTCAAGAGCCTGCCTTTTCTCTTCAGTAAATTGCTGATACTTCTGCTTTTCCAGACTTTTCAGTTTCTTTACATTTGTTTTTGTGAGTACTTTCTCACGAATTAATTGATCCGTTTCTTTTTTCGACTGTGCATTTCCGCTTACTGCACTCATGCACAGAATCGAAAAAATAATAATTAGATGAAGTGAAATTCGTTTCATAACTAAAATTAATAAATTCAATTTTCTCAATAAATTTGGGAATAAATATGCGTAACATATTTTGGAAATCTTTCACCCGTTGGAGGGTAAAATAGCCTACAGACAAGCTTCACCCGGGCGGGTGAAGCCTTGAGTGCCTATTTTAAAGCCCATTACAAAGGATGCCAGTTAATTTATTTTAGCCGAAAAATTAAATATTTGAAAGCTGAATTGCCTTTATCACAAGAGCAATTCTCTGGTTTTCTTTTGATTTTTGGATGTCGAATATTCTGTACATTTTTTTTAAGGATGAGCGCACACCTTCAAAACTCAGAGAAATTTTTTCCGAAATTTCCCGATTATTAATGGTTGGCTTGGAACATAAAACGGTTAAAACATTCCAATCGGTGTCGTTAAGTATACCATCAATATTACTGCATATTTTATCTCTATTCAATTGTTTATCCAGATCGCTCTGGTCATTTTGGCGAGCATAAATTACGGTGTTTGACTTAAGCACCTCAATTTCTTTGAGTAAAATATCTTTTTCGTTTTTTATTTTTATGGATCTCAGCCTTACCACAATGGCTATAATGGTCAAAATCAGCAGAAAAAGCGCAATCATACTATATCGCTGAGTGCGTTCTATCGCTGCATTTTTTTGATGCTCTTTTCGCTCCAACTCAAGAGCCTGAGCGTTGCGCAGGCTATCTGCGAGGTGCATTTGCAAATATTTATACTTATACTCCTGATGAATTAATTCTCGCTTATTTTTATCGCTTTGCAAACTATCTTGGACAAATGTATATTGTTCATACATACTCAACGCCATTCTGGTATTTCCAATAGCTTTATAGGCCTCGTACAAACCTTTAGTTGCCGCAGCAATATTTTCTTTCAAACCTGTTAGTCTGGCAATTTCCAACCCTTTGTTCAAATAATTAACAGCACTAGCGTAATTACCCTGTGTTTGATAAATTGAGCCTATATTGATATATGTTCCACTTACACCCTCCTTATTACCAATAGCTTCGTAAATTTCCAAACTTTTATTCTGATAGTTAACAGCCTCTGCATGAAACCCCTGCATGTTTTTTACGGATCCAATATTCGCCAGGGTCTTGGCTTCAGCCAACTTGTTATTTAATTCTCCTTGAAGCCCTTGAGCTTTGTTGTAATAGTAAATTGCTGTATCAAAACTTGATTTCCTGCTAAAAACTACACCCATATTATGATAGCAAATAGCCATGCCCTCGCGATGTTGCAACTCCTTACTGAGCTGAAGAGCTAATATATTATATTCAAGTGCTTTATCGAAAGACCCCATGCGATTGTGAAGCGTAGCAATGTTACTGAGCGACTGAGCTTTCCCAACAGAATCGTTGGTTTTTTCTGATATGGATAGGCTTTGGTTTTGATAATCGATTGACTTATCGTAATTACCAAATTTTGCGTGTAGTATTGCAAGATTATTGAGTGTATTGGCAATATTTTGGTCTGTGCTATTCGCTTTTTTGATGTCCAAACTTTGTTCAAAGTACTTTTTCGATGTCAGAAAATCTCCTTTATCCATATGTGCAACACCCAAAATATTCAGTGAATGAGCCATTTCTAATTTCAAATCACGCTTTTCGGCAAATTCATATAGCATTTGTGCATAGCAGAAAGTACTGTCCTGATTGCTGTACATATAATGGTTTAAAATCAATGCATTTACAGCAGCAAGCCTTGTAGAATCATCGAGTAAATTATTTTTCCAAACCGACTTCAGACTATCGATCCCGGTTTGAGGTTTCCCCGACATAAAAACGATTAGAAGAACAATAAGTAAGATTAACTTTCTATTTATATGGCACATAGATCAAATTCAGTTGGATTATCAGCATCAAAATATACACATTCTTTAGGTAAAAATAAGCCGTAAAACAAAAAAAGCAAAGCAATATGAGATAACCGTCTTGCTTTCAGCATTCAGGGGGAAAATTTTTTTCAATAAAAATATG
>JAWOEM010000348.1:0-3227 GCA_046482785.1 Salinivirgaceae bacterium | reverse complement strand
GGCAGCTCGAGCCGGGCAGCACGGGAAAGGCTTTAGTGTGGTTGCAAAAGAGGTGAAGAATTTAGCTAACCAAAGCGATGAATCGGCCAAAGAAATTGCCGAAATTATCCGCGAAAGCGTAATGTTTGTTGAGCAAGGAGTGAAACTTACCGATGAGGCCGAAGAGCGTATCCAGAAAATTATGGATGGCGCTTCGCGAATTTCCAGTGAGTTGAGTAATATCTCCAATGCAACACAAGAACAGGCTCGTGCTATGGATGACAATACCAATATTACCAACTCCAATGCCGCATCGGCAGAGCAATTGGCGGCATCGTCCGGAACGCTCAAAGAACGAGCACGTTTGCTTAACGATATTATTGATGAGTATAACCTGAGTTAAGGAAAACAAAAATAGTTGGGTTCAATAAATGTAACGAGGGGGGTAAGCATTATTAGTGAAATTTATAGATTGTTGTACTTTAAGCGATAGGTATGAAATTGGGTAAGGGAAAAGATATTTTGCGAAAAAGAGCAGAAGAACTTTTAGCAAAAAAGAAATTCAGTTCTGACGATGAGTTTGACGATACCGCCAAATTGATTGAGGAGCTCTCTATTCATCAAATTGAGCTGGAGATGCAGAATGAGGAGCTGCAGCGTTCACAGCAACAATTAACCATGGAACGGGAAAAGTACAGGCAATTGTACGATAATGCTCCGGTTCCTTATATTACAATTAATCCAATTGGAAATATTATAGATCTGAACTTTGCCGCTGCTGATTTTTTTGGCAAGCCTCGTGAAGTGTTCAATTTTAACTCTATATTCCCTTTTTTGCATGAAAAAGATAAATCGACGTTTCGATCGTTGGTAAAGCAAACAATTAATTCAAAAGATGTATGCGCTGCAGAAATTGGGTTTATTAATGGTGCTGATGAATTGGTTTCAACCAAAATTAATTGTAGAATCTTTGAAACTCATGATCAGGAAATAGCTGTACAGGTTATAATTACTGATATGGTTGCAGAAAAGCAGCGTCATGTACAGGAGCTTAACCGTGAAAAAGAGAAGCTTAGGGAAGTTTTCGACAATGCAAAAGAGGCAATTTTGCTTCTTTCTTTCGATCAGCAGGGACATCCCTCAAGGTTTATTGAAGCCAATATTCAAGCTACTAAATTACTTAATCGGTCTAGAGCGGACTTGTTAGGTACGGGGCCGCTCGATTCTGTTTTTCATGATAAATACCCCTTTATTTTACGTGCCGGAAAAGAATTACTCAAGCATGATGATACCTTTTTCGAGATGTTTCATTATACTGAACCGGAAGGGGAAGGTATTCCTATTGAAGTAGACACTCATAGTTTTAAAGTAGGCAATGAGCATTATGGGGTGATTAAAATACATGATATTCGTGAACGAAAAGCTTCCGAAGTTTTAATTCGTGAGAAGGAGCAGCGGTATCGTTTGCTGGCTGAAAATATTCACGATACCATTATTCTTGCCGATTTGGAGTTTAATATTAAATACTTAAGTCCAAATGTTGAGAAACTCACCGGTTTTGGTGTTACCGATTACCTAAACCAACCACTTACCGAGTTTCTTACAGATGAAAGCTATATTGTTTACTCAAAAGAGCGCGAAAAATTGGTTTCGCACATGAGTGACGATCATTTCGATTACAAAGATTATACACATAGTTTTGTGGTTGAAGGGTATCACAAATCAAGAGGGGTGATTAATATAGAGGTTTTGGTGAGTTTTTATATCGAAAACGATGTTCCAAAAGGAATTATTGGGGTTGTTCGCGATGTTACCGATCGGGTAGAAGCCAATATGCAAATGCAAGAGATCAATAAGCGTTTGGAGCTTGCCATGGAAGTAGGGAATCTAGGCTGGTGGGACTGGAACTACGAAAAAAACAACCTTATTACTTCTGATAAAAAGGCTGATATATTGGGGTACGATCCGAAAAAATATTCTTTTTCGGCTCAGGATTTTATCGAGATGATTCACCCTGACGACTACGACGCAGCCATGCAGGCTATGCGCGATCACCTTACCGGAACAAAAGAGTCGTATGCCATTGAGTATCGTTTGCGCATGAAAAATGGCAATTACAAATGGCTTTTCGATAAAGGGCGAATTATAGAACGTACTCCTGACGGTGCTCCCAAACGGTTGATGGGTGTAGTATTCGATATTTCAGCAAGGAAAGAAAACGAACTGAAAGTAATTGAGAGTGAGCAAAAACTACATGCGCTGCTAGCCAATCTCGATGATATGATTTTTGTACAAGATGAGAAAGGGCGGTATCTGCATGTTTGGATAAATGATGAGCGTAAGCTTTTTGTTCAGAAAGAACAAATTATAGGTAAACAGCCCCAAGATATTTTCGATGCCAAATTTTCCGGTTTTGTCAATAATACCGTTGAGAAAGCTGTTCGGAAATTTCAAACCGTTAGTGCGGGTTACAAAGCCGGGGATGGCGAAAATGAAATTTATTATAACGCACGGGTTACGCCTATACGTGATCATCAAACAGGCGATATTTTAGTTGTTAGTCTTGTTCGCGATATTACGCAGCGTAAAACTGCCGAAAAGCTTGTGCTTGAGAAAAACAAGGAGCTTAAAGAGCTGAACGCTACCAAAGACAAATTCTTTTCGATTATTGCGCACGATTTAAAAAATCCGTTTAATGCAATTTTAGGTTTTTCAGCCGATTTGCTTAAAAAACACCAAGCGCTTACAGTTGATAAAAGGCATCAGCTGATAGAGTCTGTCTACAATAGCGCAAAACAAAGCTATAGTTTGCTAGAAAACCTTTTGGTATGGACACGTATGCAGTCAAACCGAATGCCCTTTAACCCCGATACGGTTAATCTATGTGAGCTAATTCAAGATAATATAACCCTATACAGCGGTGTGGCAGAAAAGAAAGATATTGGGCTCTCTGTGAGAGAATCTGACCCAACCAGGTGTCAGGTAAAAGCCGACCGGGATATGTTGAACACCGTGTTTCGAAATTTGATATCCAATGCATTGAAATACACGTATATTGGGGGTAAAGTTGAAGTTGGGTGCATGCCAGCCAAATCTGGTGAGGTTCAGGTTTTTGTGCGCGATAACGGAGTTGGCATAAAAAAAGAAATTATCCCTAATTTATTTAAAATTGAAGAGTCGTATTCTACCATTGGTACAGAAAAAGAAGCGGGAACCGGTCTTGGTTTAGTTTTGGTAAAAGAGTTTGT
>JAWOEM010000151.1:0-7346 GCA_046482785.1 Salinivirgaceae bacterium | reverse complement strand
CCCCGGTAATTTCCACTGTTTTATTGCTTACTTAAAGAATAAAAATTTATATGTGAGCAATTATAATAAATATATTTTAAATGCAAAAAAGGTCATTTTACAGCGGAAATGACGTTTTTCAGCGGGGCGCTCCGATTCTTTAAAAATAATTTCATTCTTATTGAATGCCGAGCATGTATGGTTTTGTGTAATTAGCTCAATCTCATGTTCGTTCAGGCTTGCAAATACCGGGTTATTTTTCACCAAAATGTCGATGCAATTATTCTGACTATCCATAGGCTTGTTCTTTATTATTCGGTTTGAGTAAAGTTAAGGTTTTTTGTCAATAATACCACATTTTCGATGTGATGTGTGTGCGGAAACATATCTACGGGTTGTATGGCCTTTACTTCGTATTTTGGGTAGAGTAATTCTAAGTCGCGTGCTTGCGTAGCCGGATTACAGCTAATGTACACGATTCTATCGGCCTCACTTTTAAGAATGCTTTCAATCACATCTTTGTGCATTCCGGCACGTGGCGGATCAGTTATAATAACGTTGGGCTTGCCATGGGTTGCAAAAAAATCTTCGGTTAGCAAATCTTTCATGTCGCCGGCAAAAAAATCAGTATTTGCAATATCATTCAACGTAGCATTGACACGTGCATCGGCTACAGCCTCTTCTACGTATTCTATTCCAATTACTTTAAGCGCCTGTGAAGCTACAAAATTGGCTATGGTTCCGGTTCCTGTGTAAAGGTCGTAAACGGTTTCGTTGGGTTGTATTTTGGCAAAGTTACGTGCTATTTTGTAGAGCTCGTAAGCCTGATTACTATTGGTTTGATAAAACGATTTTGGGCCAACTTTAAACGTTAATCCTTCCATGGTTTCTTTCAGGTGGTCGCTGCCTGCAAAATGTATTACCGTTCGGTCGCCAATGGAATCGTTTGCTTTTTGATTTACAATATAATTTAACGATGTAATTTCGGGAAATGTGGTTTGTAAATGTTCGAGCAGTGCCGTACGTTTGGGCTCATCGTCTTCGTAAAATACCACAATTACCATCCACTGTTCGTCTTGTGTATTTCGAATTATCAGGTTGCGCAATAATCCATGGTGGTTGCGAATATCGAAAAACGAATAGTTGTTTTCCAGTGCGTAGCGTCTTACCTCATTTCTAATGCGATTCGATAACTCGGGTTGCAGGTAGCATTTGTCTACATCGAGCACTTTGTCGAACATACCCGGAACATGAAATCCCAGTCCATCCATATTCTCGAACGATTCGTCGCGGCTAATTTCTTCTACTGTGAGCCATCGTTTATTTGAGAATGTATATTCCAGTTTATTTCTGTAAAACTGCGTTTCTGCCGAGCCTAAAATGGGCTGAACTTCGGGAAGAGGAATTTTTGCTATGCGCGATAGGTTATCGACTACTTGCTGTTGTTTCGCTTTTAGTTGCTCCTCGTACGGAATATGTTGCCATTTGCAGCCACCACATATAGTAAAATGCTTGCAAAAAGGCTCAGTGCGCATTTCCGATTTTTTGTGAAATTGGGTTACAAACCCTTCGTAGAAACTTTTGCGTTTGCGGTTCACTTGTATGTCTACCACATCGCCGGGGGCAGTCCAGGGTACAAATACTACTTTATTATCGATTCGCGCCAGTGCTTTTCCTTCGGCACCAATTGCTGTAATCTCTACATTTTCGAAAAATGGTTTTTTCTTACTTCTTCTTCCCAAGGTGATATGTTTTTAGCGGTTTTAAATTACTAGAACTCGATTTGTATTTGTCTCGTATTGTGTCTATAACTGTTTGTTCATTTATTCAATCCCATAATCAAAACTTATGCCGAACCCATGCTTAAGGTAAAATACCGGATAAAGTTAGAGTAAAAAAATAGTTTGCATTTTGGCAGTGTGGCTACCCTTATAATTACACTTATAGCATTAGATCGTCTAATTCCTTTAATTGATCTGCTGTTAAGTGGGCATCAATACCCATGGTTTTTCGAATAATGGTGCCACGCGCAGCCATTTCAGTTAGCTCCAGTCGGTCGAAGGCTTTCAGTAAATTGCATCCCAATGCCACAATGCCATGGTGTTGTAATATTATGATGTTGCTTTCGGCAGCTGCTTTGGCTGCTTCTTCGGCCAGGGCTTTGCTTCCCATTAGTTGGTAGGGTGCAAATGCCGGTTTTCCCAAAAGCGCACGAGCTTCGCCATTCAGTCCCGTATCTATGAGGTTGGGCGAAGCCGATAATGTGGTGGCTGCCACCGGGTGGGCGTGCACAATTGCACGAACATCGGGACGCGTGGTGTAAATGGCCAAATGCATTTGAGTTTCCATGCTCAACGGTAGGGCGGGAGAGAGGTTGTTTCCGCTTAAATCTACTGTGCCCACGTCTTTAGCTTTCATTTTGCCTTTGTCGGTCTGCGATGCCGTAATGTAGACTGTATCTTTGTGTCGTACACTGATATTTCCACCACTTGTGGTTGTCAGGCCTTGTTTGTAAAGGCGGCGCATGAATTGGGCTATTTGTTTTTTGGTTTTTTTCGGCATGACACTAGTAAAGGTCTTTTGGGTGAATAATTCCTTTTTCAGTGATGATTCCGGTAATCAATTCTGCCGGAGTAACATCAAACGCCGGGTTTCGGGCATTTGATGTAGGGTTTGTGAGCCTGATTGTTTGCATTTGTCCTTCCCGGTTGGGGCCGGTGGCATAGTGTACCTCGTCGGCATTACGTTCCTCAATGGTTATTTTTTCGCCGCTTGGTGTATTTTCATCGATGGTCGATGTTGGAGCCGCTACATAAAAGGGAATTCCGTAGTATTTTGCTGCAATGGCCTTTTCTAACGTTCCAATTTTATTGGCCACATCGCCGTTTGCGGCAATGCGGTCGGCTCCGGTAATCACCAGATCAATTTCGCCTTTCTTCATTAGCCATGCCGTGGCATTGTCGGGAATTATTGCATGATTGATATTTTCGTTGTACAGCTCCCAGCCAGTGAGCCTACCACCCTGACTGCGCGGGCGGGTTTCATCGGCATATACAAATACATTTTTGTTTTGTTGCTTGGCCACGTACACCGGCGAAAGCGCCGAGCCGTAATCAACAAATGCGAGCCAGCCGGCATTGCAATGAGTAGCTATGCGGCTATTTTGTTTCAGCAATTTATTGCCGTGCTCGCCAATTTGGCGGCATGCTGCGGCATTGGCATCAGCCAGTTCCATCGCTTTTTTTACTGCCGCTTCGGTATTTATACAGGCCGCTTGGTATACCTCATTTACGGCAAAAAATAGATCGTTGGCCGTTGGTCGTGTTTGTTCAATGGCCTTTTTTGCTTCCAAAAGGGCTTGGGTATATTTGTGCATGGGCGCTTCGAGTGCACCTTGTGCCATGGCAAATCCTGCCGCAGCACCAATGGCGCCGGCTCCACGAGTAGTCATGTCTTTAATGGCTCTGCATGTGTCTGAGCAGGAAACCGATTTGAATATCTGGAAATTGAATGGGAGCAAGTTCTGATCTATCATAAAAACAGTGGAATTTTCCATCCAAACTGTCCGATAGTGTTTGTTTTTTACTTGCATTGTGTGTGGTTTTAGCCAATTTACCCACGCCTTATTTTGTATGCGGGCAAATCGACAAGTGCGGAGTAAGAGTTGCTGATTTTTCACTTGACGTGATATATGCATGCCCTGTAAATTGGTGTGTTTTTACAGCAGTTTTGGTATGCCGGTCGTTTGTTTGATTTGTGAAATTACGGTTTGAAAAAAGCCCACTACCAAAATGGCGTGGGCTTCAATTTTCTTTAATCAACGAAGCGGCCAATTACAACCTGTGCAATCAGGCCTAAAACAATAACACCTCCGCCAATTGCTAACGGCAAATTGCTTACCGTATCGCTTAACATTGTTATTGTCAAAATTATCGCTCCAATTAATATGACAATGATTCCTAGGTTTTTTAACAGACTTTTCATTGGTATGTGTTTTAGTTTACTGTTTAACAATTTATTTAATCAATTCTAATTTCTTTTTTCGTTGTAAAATGGCGAAATTCTCAGGAAATGTGTGCTATAAAATTTCGTCCCCAATTTTTAACGGTGTAAAAATAGAAAAATTGAGTTGAAAAAACTCATTTTCAACTTAAATCTCGTATGTGTTTTATAAATTCCGCAAGGATTTAACTTATCAAGGTGAAGATTCCTGCGGAACTTGGGTGTTTTATAATTCGTAGCGATTTTGCCTTATTAGTCGTATTACGATGTAAATATGGATTGGGTTTAATTTATGATAAGTTTATTGCTCTGAATATGGTTCATATCATTAATAAGTTTATAAAAATACACCCCGTTTTTGAGCTTCGATATATCTATAACTGTTTTCTTTTCAGTTATTTGGTGTGTGCTTGCAACTTGGCCTTCAATGGTGTAAATGATAAAGTGCCCGTTGGCCTGTTGGGTATTTGCCATATCAATGGTTAGTGTGTTTTTTGCCGGATTTGGAAATACTGCAGCAACGGGAGTTTGAACTAGCGGTTTTATAGCATTAAGTTCTAGTGGTGTGCCCCAGGTACTATCTCCTTTTTTGTAATAAACCAATTCTCTTTTTTCTATTAAATCGTCCTTACATGGGTAATGGACATAATACGGGCCTCCAAGGTTTTTTAAATACCGGTAGTTTTGTTTTGGTGTGGTTCCTACAAGGTAATCCCAGCAATTATTATCTATAGCTCCCATTCTAATGCTATGGCGTTTTGCGATTTTGTCGCTATTGAATTGCTCGTAAAAAAACAATGAACTTCCATCAATGGTCGGCTCGTGCGGTAGTTTGTCAAAATTTGGATTGATAGCATATGTTTTAAAAAGTGTATCGTGTGTGTAGGTAAATGTTCCGGAATCTGCCCATTCCTCTTTAACAGTTTGTTTCACAGTGTATTTATATCGAATAGAGTCGTTGTAGTCGGTTCTTTGCAGGTATTTAAAAATGCTTTGAATTGTTTTTGTGTAGGTATGATCCTCCCATGATGGAATTTCTTTAATGATGTGCAGTTCGTCATCAACAGAAAAATTATAAACCTCCAGCCATGTTAAATTCTGAACGCCAACGGTTGGGTTTGTCATTCCAACCAATGTGTATTCTCTTAAAGGTGATTGGTAAGGATTATAATTTACATGATTTGGAAAGAGAATAAAGTTAAGGGTTTTAATCAAACCATAGTTTTTGCTAATTTGAATGGTGAAGTTATTTAGTTCGTAGTTGAGCGAATTCATTTCGTCATCAAAACATTCAAAACTTATTGTTTTCACCGAATCAGTCAAACCGAGAAAGGATAGTTCTTCGTGCGCTGTAATGCTTGCGATTACAGTTATGGAGTCGGGAATTTCGAAGGCAACCCATTGTTCGTTTAGGTGGGCTCTGGTATTAATTGTAATTTTTTCACTGTTTTTGTTGTAAAACCAGTTTTCTCCGTTGGGTTGAATTTCAATTTTTTCTCCTATCCACGTCGATTGGTGAGGCATGTAGCATTGTGCGTCTGATTGTTGTACTGTGTAAAACGGGTACAGCACCGTTTGGTCTGTTGCTGTGGAGTCGATTCGGATGCTTTGTATTATATCCTGCTGGTTCGCAAAGTGGGCTATTCTGTTTTGGTTTACCGTTTGGTAATTTTGGGCTATTGCGCCTAATGCCAGTCCCATGGCCATTAAAAATGTAATTGTTCTCATAGTGTTATTTTTAAGTTAGGATTTTTTTTTGTCTATCTGTGCATATTGGGTATATATTTCAATGAAAATTACTACAATTTATTATAAATAAGGCGGATATACATTATTTTTAGTTTCGAAATATCAAGCTAAACAAATTCCAAACAAATACTCAATAAAGCGAAATAAGTGGTTTATTGTTCCTCCGGCAGCAATCGTTTAATCCGCTCAATTTGCTTTTGCTTGTTTACTTCTCTCAGATTATTGGCTGTTTGCGTAAAATACTGGTGCATCGAAATAAATTTTACTTGCAATTTATTCCATGAATCAATATCGCCAATTTTGTTTTGTGCGCTCAACTCTTTATACAAAGTGTTTGAAACTGGGATGAAGTCGGAGCGCCCCAGATAGTCGAGGTCGGCATCGCACATAATTTTTTCTAGCTTGGTTTTGGGTTGTGGCGGTAGTTTGGTTGCCATAATCAGGTCGCAAATTTTCTCAATTTGTTCAGGCGTGTAATGAAAATCCGGCAGCATTTTTCGCGCCATTTGAGTGCCGTGGTACTCATGTTCTTCATAGGCTATGGTGTGTCCTGCATCGTGAAATAGCCCGGCCGTTTTGAGCAAGAGCATTTCTTCATCATTAACCCCTTCGCCTATTCCTATGAGTTCTGCCTGCGATGTAACATCAATAGTGTGTTTTACATTATGATAATAAAGGTATTCAGGAAGTCCTTTTTCCAGTATATCGAGTACAATTTCTTGTAAATCAGAAAATTGACGTAATAAATAGCGAATTATAAACTGATGGTTGGGTTTTAGTCCTTTTTCATCGGCTGCAAGCTCCGGTCTGATACCTTTTACATAGTACATATCCATGTCACCCTTGTATTTTACCGGCATTTTGCCAAAATACTCGCAGTTGAAATATTCCCGTACCATTTCATATGTCATTACCGAAATATTGATTTTTCCTTTTTCGCACGATGCTTTCATGCGACTTGCAATATTCACGGTATCGCCTTTAAGGTTATACGAAACTTTTTTTCGTCCCATGGTTGTGGCTGTAACCGGCCCGGTGTGCATGCCCAGCTTGATATCCCAAATTTTCTTGTTGTTTAGGAGTCGTTCTTCTTGTATTTTGTTGAGTTTGTGTTGCATTTCCAGTGCAGCCATCACCACATCTATTGGGTTGGTGATGTTTTTTACGGGCACACCGCCGGCACTCATGTATGTGTCGCCAATGGTTTTTATTTTCTGAATATTGTATTTTTCAGAAATTTGGTCGAATTCAAAAAATATATTGTCTAACTCGTCAATAATATCGTGCGAGTTGGAAGCTTCGTATAGTTTTCCAAAGCCTTCGATGTCGGCAAATAAAATGGTTGCCATTTTAAAGCGCAGGGTTTTTTCGCGCGATTTTCCGGCTGCTGTCCCGCCTGTGGCTTGTGCTTCTTCTACTTCTGCTTTGAGTCGGTCAACTTTTTCTTGTAGGTTGTCGTTTTTAGTCGACAGCTTTTTGTTTACTATGGCCAGCTCTTTGTTTTCTTCCATTAGCCGGGCGATGCGCTTTACCAAATCTTTTTCTTCGTTGCTCATTGGATAAGGTTTTTAGCAAAATAGTGAAAAACAAATTCTTTAGCAAATAAAAAGCACTGT
>JAWOEM010000081.1:0-2754 GCA_046482785.1 Salinivirgaceae bacterium | reverse complement strand
TACGTAGCTGGAATCATGTCAGAATAATTGATTTTAACCCCAAAGCCTTTAAAGCAAACAAAATTTAAAAGTTGCACTATTTGCCTTAAACATACTTGTTGAATTACATGTAATTGTATGGACTTACTTTGATGGATTTCGAAAAAGTTCAATCTCCATTGTGGATATATAATTCACGTACTGAACTTCTCCAAAAAGAGGAAACACCCCATGGTAATTACATTGGTATGGTGGAGGGTGAATGATGCAGTCTGAATGTTTTCTACAAAACGGCCATACATATGGGAAATTATACGCTAAAAAACAGCTATTTAGACACGCTTTTACACTACAAACGTTATTTTTGCACTAAATATAGACTTAACCTATTTCACTATGAGACGGATAAATACATTCTTGCTGCTATTTTTATCAGCAACAATTGCGCAAGCGCAAACAATAATTGCCGACGGCGAAGAGATTAACGGACATTTTACCATTGAGGCATCGCCATACACAATTGAAGGAAAGGCCTTTGTAGCGGAAAACGACACGCTAGTTATTGATGCCGGTGTCGAAATACAGCTAGCGGCTTCAATATCAAACACCGATAGCGATTTTACCTACTCAACATTATCAGTTGGCATGATTCGGGTTCATGGCACACTAATGGTTAATGGAACCGAGGAGCAAGCGGTAATATTTACCCGAGTAGGAGATGAAGGAAAATGGGGCGTGATTCTTTTTGATGAAACCGCTACAGATGCATGCAAAATAGAACACGCACGAATAGAACATGCAGGCATTGTACGCGCGGTAGTTGGTACAAATGATTTTCCGGGAGCAGTATCATTTTATAAAAATAACGCCACAATTAAAAACTCAACACTTATCAACAATGGTAAAGACTTTGGTAGCTACTCACTGGGCTGCGGCGTGGTGAGTTATAACGCAACGCCTACAATTACGAATAACATCATCGATCAATCATTGGAGTATGGCATTTGGTGCATTTCCGATTACGGACAAGAAACCACGCCTATCATCACAAACAATTTAATAACTAACAATAAAGAAGGTATTAATCTGGTTATTTCTAACGGATTAATTGCCAACAACACCATTGCCAACAACATAGATTTTGGGATTAACATGATGCTGGCTAACCCAACTATCGTAAACACTATTTTTTATAATAATGGCGCTGTCGCAAATAGCGAATCAACTGGTACGATAAGTCATTCACTTTTAGACGAAGCTGCTATTCCGGGAGACATGAGCGATAACGGAGGAAATTTTTTAAACGGAAATCCTGAGTTTTTAAACGAATCGACTTATCAGTTGGCAGAAACATCGCCTTGCATTAATGCAGGAACTACAGATACTACAAATCTATTCTTGCCTCAAACAGACTTGAGTGGAAATTTGCGCATTATGGGAGACACAATCGATATGGGCGCATTCGAATTTTTCACTGATGATACTCGTATAAATGAGCAAGACCAGCCCCAGAAGTTGGTTGTATATCCAAATCCGGCAAATAATTTTTTCCGCATCGAAGGATTAAGTATCAATTGCACGATCGAAATATATACAATTACGGGGAAAATAGTTAAAACGATAAACTACAAAAACAACCAGCTTATCAATATTTCGAACCTTCCAAGTGGAATATTTATGATAAAAATAGACACAAAAAAGCAATCAAGTATGCTTCGATTAATCAAGTGAAAACCATAGAAAACTTACACCTAAATAGTTAAACATGAAAAAAACGTACTTAACAATCTTAATTGCACTTGTAGCCATGGCTACAATAGCTCAACCGGCTGCCATGACAGTATTTTCAGATTCGGAACCCTTTATTTTAAAAGTTGATAGGCGCCAAATTAACAAGAATGCATCCACAAGGGTTACTGCCGAAGGCATTACAGCCGAAAACATTCGACTATTTGTAGAACTAACGAATTTAAAAGGAATTACAGCAACCCAAAGCATTATGGTACGGCCCGGCATGGAGATGAAAGCCATTGTGAAACAAAACCGCAAAGGAAAATGGGTAATGCGCTACCAAGGAGAAAGTCCGCTTGCCGCAAAAAAGCAAACTTCGCCTCAAAAAGAAGAAAAAGTCGAAGCGACAATTCAACACGAACCACAAACGACAAACGAAACAGTATCGATTACTACAAGCACGGGAGTTAATGATGAGAATGCTAGCGTATCTGCCACTGTAACAGAAGACGAAAACAATGAAACAGTGAGCGTGACTGCCGATGTGAATGGCGAGAAGGTTACCATGACTGTTACCGGCACAGAGAGTTCTGTATCGACAAGCTCTTCCACAACCACAACAACCACAACGAACCAAAGTGAAAATGCAGCACTTCACGTATCAGCCGATACAGAAACGAACAACAATGAATCAGCAGGCTGCAACCCAATGCCGGCATCAGACTTCAAAGACGCATCAAACTCAATTAGAGCCAAAACATTCGAAGACTCAAAAGTTACTTTAGCAAAGCAAATTATTAAATCGAACTGTCTGCGAGCGGATCAGATAAAAGAGATTATGGCAATTATGGAGTACGAAGACTCACGACTAGCGGTGGGTAAGTTTGCTTACCAATATTGCTACGATCCAAACAATTACTACAAGGTTAATGATGCCTTCGAATACGAAATGACTATTGAAGAACTGGACGAATACATTGAAGCACAATAAACAAAATACATCAACACAACAGCAAAAAGAGTCTGATGCAGACTCTTTTTTTT
>JAWOEM010000051.1:0-6191 GCA_046482785.1 Salinivirgaceae bacterium | reverse complement strand
TTTACTTAATCGAACCGAGTCAGGTTTAGCCTGACGAGCTCAACGCAGTTAATTCGCATGGAATACAAAGATATTGTATAATTCTTTGCGGATTTTGGGTCTTATATAAAGTGAACGGGCTCAACAAATTTCAACAAATCTTCGTCCCACCCGTTACCCTTATAAATCTAAAACTACAATATATATGAAATTTCATGTAAATATTCATGACATAAGATCCATTGACGAATTGAATGAGGCATGGAAAATTGCCGATTACAGAGAACTGATGACTCATTTTGAGGTGCCTGATCCTGAGACTGTAAAAGACCATGAAGTAAAAGACTTCCTGTATATGGCCATCAATGAGTTCGAACCCGAAGAAGCTGCGACCATAGTGCTTAATTATAAGCTTTCAGATCAGCTAAATGAAGGGCAAATCGACAACCTCTCCAATGAGATGTTGAGAGAAAAAATGCCGGAGAAATATAGTGAAATTGATTTTCATAAACCATTATTTGAAGTGAACCAGCTGCTTTATAAGGCCTATAATGGAAAGTTTCCACACATCCAAATCAATGTCATTGATCTCGAAATGAAACCTGCCGATCGGGAGACGAAAATCAGTAAAGAACTTGTATTGAAAGCCCTCGCCCACGGGTTAAACGAAAATAATCTTCTATGGCGCTTGTTTGGAGACCAACTTGAAGGGAAAGTGGCTTTTCCCGAGGCAGATGGCATTCTGTGGAAGTTAAACGAAAAAGGGAACCAACAATACGAAGTTATTATTTCGGAAAAATGGCTCACCAAAGATGAGGTTGAAAACACAGAATATGAATGCACTGTAGCACTTTATGATGAAAATGAAGCCAATACATAATTGTTCGTCAATAAATCCGATTTTCTGCGTTATACTCACTCAAACTCGTATCACTTACACCAGTAAACTCAACGATTTTGAGTTTCGCAAGCCTTGAAAATCGAATTTATTCACTGAACACCCCGACTTTATGGACAGTATCTAATTAGAACTTGGTTTCACCTTTGATCCTTAACGCTAAACCACTATAACTCCAAAAGGGTGGATTTCTTTATGTTATATTTTATGCGTAACAAAAATAAGTCTATGTTACGACTGTCAATTTCAAGATGTTTTTTTAATAAAAAAGGATAATAACCCTTTTGAAAAGTTTAATTTTGGGCTCTGGTTTGCTAGCAGACCAACTTTTTAGCGGCCTCATTTTTATTGTGAATGGAACGAAAAATTGAACTTTTAGCCCCCGGTGGAGATATTGACTCCATAAAATCGGCCATTCTTGCCGGAGCCGATGCCGTATACTGTGGTTTGAGTAAGTTTAATGCCAGAAACCGAGCCGCAAATATCAGTTTCGAAGATCTTCAGGGGATTTTACGATTGGCTCATCAACACCACTGCAAAGTTTTTATAACCCTCAATATCATTGTTTTTGATAGCGAAATTCCCGCGCTAATGAAGCTCTTAAATCGATTGGTAAACACAAGCATCGATGGAGTTATTGTGCAGGATATGGGGCTTTTCTACATCTTAAAAAATTATTTTAAGAGCCTTGAGGTACATGCATCTACGCAGGTAACTACCCACAATGAAGGACAAATTAAGTTTTTGCACAAACTGAATGTCAATCGGGTCAATCTGTCGAGAGAATTGAATATTGACGAAATTAAAGCACTAACAGCCGCTGCACTGGAGTATCAGGTCTCGACCGAAGTTTTTGTGCATGGTTCTTATTGCCTTTCTTTTTCAGGCATTTGCTATATGAGTGCTCAAAACGGCACAAATTCAGGAAACAGAGGTCGTTGCAGCCAACCTTGCAGAGATCGCTATATGCGAACACCGGCAGGAAAAGAATTTCCGCTTAATTTGAAAGATAATTCCGCTTTTTTCAACTTGCGGGAATTGTACGATGCCGGAGTGGCCTCGCTCAAAATTGAAGGTCGAATAAAGGAGTTTGAATATGTATTTACGGTGGTTAAGGCATGGAGAGAGCAGCTTGACAAATTCTACAGAACAAATATAGTTGGAAACGACAATAGCGCATTGCACACGGTATTTAATCGCAGTTTTTCCAATGGTTTTTTAATGGACCAAATCAGTGGCGATATGTTTATTGATAACCCTAAAAGCGCAGTAAATAAATATCTTGAAGAAAAAAGCAAGGGGCTTTCTGATAATGCAAGGGCACAAGTGCGAGAGACTTTTTACCAGAACAAGGAACGAGTTCGAGCCTATGTAAGAAAGTATACTGCAAACTTTAGCACTACGAAAATACCTTTAGAAATAGAAATTTCCGGAAAGTGTGGAGCTCCGCTGAAGATATTGTTAAAAAGTCCTACAGCTCAATTTGTGGTGTATTCAAAAGCAAAATTGGTTGATAATGGTACAGAGCCTCTGAATGAAAGAATTTTGCTTACCCGGTTGAAAGCCATAGATAGGAGCGATTTTTTTATACAAAAAATTGCATTTTCTACTAATGAAAAACTCTTTCTGCCATATAAAGAGCTGACAGCCCTAAAAAAAAGAGTATTGTTCATTTTGAATGACTGTAAAGAAATCATTCCCCCTGTGGTGTTGCCCGTTTTAGCCAAAGAAACAACGCAAACCCCAACTCTGGCAGTACTAATATCGTCAATAAAAGATATCGATGCTTGCATCGATTCGGAAGTGGATTTTTATTTTCAACTTCCGGGTGCTTTTAAAAGTCAAAAAACGGAACTGGTTGCTCTTTTTAACCAGAATGAAACACTAATTCCGTGGTTTCCTTCCATTTTAATTGGTGAAGACTACCATGCAGCTATTGAATTTCTGGAAGAACTGCAACCGAAGCGCATTGTCACAAACAATACTGGAGTAGGGTATGAAGCCTACAAAAAGGGTATTCCTTGGGTTGCCGGACCATCACTGAATATTGCAAACTCGTATAGCTTAATTAGTTTAAAAGAAAATTTCGATTGTTGCGGCGCGTTCCTTTCCAATGAAATGAGCCGTGGCCAAATTTGGCAAATTAGAAAACCAAAGAATTTTTGCTTGTATTATACAATTTATCAGCCTGTAGAACTCATGACGAGCCGCCAATGTCTGTTTCGCCAAGTTACCGGGTGCGAAAAGCAAACGACAGATCAGAATTGTCTTTTGCAATGCGAAAAAAATGCTACTATCGATAACATGAAAGGAGAGCGATTTTTGGTAGAAAAAACAAGAGGGAACTATCACCGAATCTTCAGTAATAATCATACAATTAATACGGATATTGCCCGTGATGCTCCCAATTGTTTTTCGAGTTTTTTCCTTGACCTGTCCGACGTTAAAACCAACACTGAATCAATTGACAAAACTATACTGATATCCCTCTTCAAATCCCACATTAGTGGCGATGATCGGGCAACTAAACAGCTCGAAACGATTGTTTGTCCAATACAAACTAAGTAGTGTCCGTCAATAAACTCGATTTTCTGCGTTATACTCACTCAAACTCGCATCACTTACACCAGTAAACTCAACGATTTTGAGTTTCGCAAGCCTTGAAAATCGAGTTTATTCACTGAACACGCCAACTTTATTAAAGGTTCTAGAACAGATTATAGCTCAACTTAACGCGGTATGAACGTGAAGCATCTGGCAATGCGGCGTGCAAACCGTTATATGGCTGCACAAAAAACATTTCCTCATCCATAATGTTATAAACTCCGGCTCCAAGCGACAGTTTGTCAATAAATAGATCTTTATAGTTTACAAATATGTTTAGGTTAATGGTGGGATCGAATTCATGGTTAATATCCTCGACAATAGCACCTTCACCATTGCTTGCGTCGGCGTCCCATTCGGGTGTCCAGCCATATTTTTTGCCGGTGTACACTACCCATGGCGAAACAGATAGCCCTTTCCATACATTAAATGTAGCGTAAAGCGTGGCTTTATCGCGAGCGAATCCAACCATTGCTTCTTTATCGAACGATTCGGGAACAGCATAAGTATCTACCTTGTTTTTATCGGCCTGCATGTAATGCGAATACGTAGCATTTACACTCCCCCAATTTCCTGAGTATTTTATATCAACCTCAAGCCCGAGGGTTCCACTCTGGTCATAGTTCTGATAACCGTCTCCGTAATCCTCATCATAAAAGTAAACAATCGGTTGATCTATTGTCATGTCAAAAATATTGGCCGTAAAATACATATTTTCAATTGGCTTATAGCCTACCTCAACCTCAAGCACAGTTGTTTTTTCAGGTTCAATGTTTTCTACTCCTGCTAATCCACCAATTATTATTTGCCTGTTCGCATTGTAGTTGCTAATACCCGGGTTTCTGTATGCCTGACTCCAAAGCGCCTTATAATGAAATAGTTCGAATGCTTTGGTTAGAGCAACTCGTGGAACAAATGAACTTCCATATACACTATTTTCTTCAAGACGAGCACCTCCAAGAATATCTACAAAATTAGTCTTGTAGGTGCCCTGAGCAAAGGCTCCATAACTCACGAAACTTATATGTGATTGTAATACGTCCGATCCATGGACGGGTGCAAAGTAATCTGCAGGATCTTCTGCCAATGCATCATCGCGAAACATTTCCCCTCCGGCTATAATATTTAGTTTTTCTGTAATATTGTAATTCGCAGTAATGCGAGAGGTTATACGTTGTGTTGTTACATCGAGAAACAAATAAGCATCTTTCGATGCTTCATCATTTAGGAACCATGGCGTTTGTCGCTTATATATTAACTCGGGCGTGATTGTTAATTTATCAGTAACCTCATATCCGTATTCCGAGGCAAGCATTAAGGTATTAAACTGAAAATAATATGATTCAGCGACTACATCGAATGCATCTTTGCTTTGAATATCGTACCGATCAATAATTAACCGATTTTTGAACTGCCCTTTTTTTACACCCAGATTAACATGAAAGGCATTGATAGCGGAGTTGTCTTTCATTTCATACTCTTCAAAACCATCCCAATCTTCGTTGATTCCTGTATATGTTTTCTGGCTGCGATTGGCTGACCCGAGGTAGGTGTGTAAACTAACATCAAAGTCGTTTACTTTTTGTCCGAGCGAGAATGAAATATTACGTTGGTTATGCGTTTCATCCATTTCGCTAAATGCCGTTCCGAAGCCAATTCCATCTACATCTTCGGCATCGCGCGTAATTATATTCACAACACCAAGTTCTGCGTAGCCGCCATAAAGGGCTGATCCAGGGCCGCGAATAATTTCGATACGCTTAATATTGTCGACCGGAAAGTGATGCCCGAACTGGGTGGTAGAAAATAGCGTTTCATTAATTTCGAGCCCGTCAATTTGCAGGGACATTTTTCCCTCGTGTGCCCAATTCCCGCGTATGCCAACCCCCACAACTCCCTGTACATCGACTCCAAACTGAAAGCCGGGAACCAAACGCAACACATCAATCAAATCGCGTGCGCCCATTTTCTGAATTTGTTCAGCGGTGATTACACTAATAACTCCAGGAGACTCGCGCAACGAACTTTTGTTTTTAGAAGCTACATTAATTTCGATGTCCATTAAATCTTCCAGCGACATTGAGTACATGTCTGTGAGACTTTCATCATCTGTCTGCGAAAAAGCGAAAAGGCTACAATGCAGTAATATAGCCGTTACACATACTGATAATAGATAGTTTTTTTTCATGATTCTTGTTTTTAGAGGTTTATACATGCAATATATAAATTTTTTGCATACAAAAAAAGCCGGTAACGCAAGTTCCGGCTTCTCTAGATTGTTATAAGCTTAATCTTTTATTTTAGCACTCAAATACTCTCGATTAAGTTTAGCAATATTTGAGATGCTAATACCTTTTGGGCACTCAGCTTCGCAAGCACCGGTATTGGTACAGTTTCCAAATCCAAGTTCATCCATTTTTGCTACCATTGATTTGGCTCTGCGTGCAGCCTCCACTTTTCCTTGTGGCAAACGTGCCAAGTGCGACACTTTGGCAGAAACAAATAACATAGCCGATGCGTTTTTACATGCGGCTACACAGGCTCCGCAGCCAATACACGATGCTGCGTCCATGGCGGCTTCGGCATCGTCGTACGAAACCGGAATAGCATTGCCATCGGGCACTCCGCCGGTATTTACAGAAATATAACCACCGGCCTGTAAAATACGATCAAAGGCGTTTCGTTCCACAATTAAGTCCTTAATAATCGG
>JAWOEM010000006.1:0-3623 GCA_046482785.1 Salinivirgaceae bacterium | reverse complement strand
GATCTGGTTTATGATAACACCTCCCTGGGAATTGAAATACACGGGTACGCCGATGAAAAAGGCAACGAAAAATATAACGAGCAGTTATCGAAAAGAAGAGCCAACGAGGTATTTAAACAAATACAATCGAATCGCCTAAAATCGAACCGGATAATAATTGAAGGTCGCGGAGAAATAAAGTCGGGGAACATGAACGCCAAGAACTTGGCCGAATCGCGTAGAGTAGATATTATAATTTTCGAACCCATTTTAAAGGACAATAATTTTGAAAATTAGAGCATTAACCATATCGGTTTTACTGATTGTATTCGCTGCAATTGCGGGGAAAGCCCAGCAATTTACCGAATATGAGGTTAAGGCTGCCTATGTTTTTAACTTCACGAAGTTTATAAAATGGCCCGACAAAGCTTTCGACAACCGCACATCGCCCTATGTGTTAGCCATATATGGAGAAGACCCCTTTGGCACTATTGTGAAAAAAATTATCGCAAACCGAAAGTCGCACGGTCGGCAATGGATTGTTAAATACTACAATCAACCGGAACAAATAAACCAATGCCATATTTTATTTATTACTGACATTCGCCCAAGCGAACTTGAACGGGTACTAAACCATGTGAAGAAAAAGCCCATACTGACTGTAGGCGATAATATTGAAAACTTTTGCCAGCAAGGGGGTATCATAAATTTCACAGAGAAAAATGCCCCAAAACGCTTCGAAATTAATAATGCGGCAGCAAACAATGCCCATCTTTCCATTAGCGCAAAATTGTTAATGCTCTCAAAAATTATTTCTACCGATGAAATTAAGTTTTAGTAACTTTTCCATCAGAGCTAAAGTTGTAAGCATCACCATTATGGTTACACTCATTGCCCTGCTGCTGGCGGGTGTAATATTCTTTGCTTACGACAAAAAACAATTTGAAAGAAGAACCATTAACGATTTAAACATATTGGCAGAGGTTATTGGCAACAATAGCACGGCAGCCATTACTTATAAAGATGAGGAAACGGCCAAAGAAATTTTGAGCAGCTTGTCGGCTGAAAAGCAAGTAAAACATGCGGCTATTATTCTAGAAAATACCGACACACTGGCCAAATACCGCCCCGAAAGAATTACACTACACAATTTTCTGCAAACAAAAAAAGATACCAGCTTTTTCGACGAAGACAACCTGTATCTGCAAAAGAGTATCACGCTTAATGCCGATACCATTGGGCGTATATCGATACGTTCCGGACTGGAGGAATACAAACAACGACTAAACGATTTTTTTAACGTTGTAACCATTATTCTACTCACAGCACTGGGCATTGCTTTGCTACTGTCGCTTAAGTTACAGCAATTAATTAGTCGCCCCATTATGTCGCTGGCAAAAGCCATGGAACATGTATCCATCAATAAAGATTTCTCCATTAGGCTGAAAGAAAAAGGAAAAGACGAAATTAATGAACTCATTAGCGGCTTCAATACCATGCTTTCGCAAATACAAAAACAGAACACTGCCCTCGAACTAGCCAAAGAGCAAGCAGAAAGATCGGTGCGAATTAAAGAGCGCTTTTTAGCCAACATGAGTCACGAAATTAGAACGCCCATGAACGGTATTTCGGGCATGGCTAAACTTTTACAAGATACACCTCTGAATAAAGAACAGTTGGCATATTTAGAAAGCATCAACTCTTCGGCAGCTACTTTATTAGTGATTATTAACGATATTCTGGACTTTTCGAAAATTGAAGCAGGAAAAATCGAATTCGATAAGGCCAATTTCAACATCAACGATCTGATAGACCGACTGTACAAAACATTTAAGGTAAAAACCGATGAAAAAAATATATCGCTCACGTTTATTAAAGACGATACGTTACCCGAATTTCTTAGTGGCGATCAGGTTCGGTTAAACCAAATACTGAATAACTTGCTTAGCAATGCCGTAAAATTTACTGACCAAGGCAATATAACGCTAAGTGTAAAGGTTATAAACCGCGATATTGAAACTGTTACACTGTTATTTTCTGTAAAAGATACCGGAATTGGCATTGCAAAAGAAAAGATGCACGATATTTTTAATTCGTTCCAGCAAGAAAGCAGCTCTACGACCCGAAAATATGGAGGCACAGGTCTTGGACTAACTATTTCGAAACAATTGGTAGAACTACAAGAAGGAAAAATGTCCCTAGAAAGTAATAAAGGCGAAGGAAGCACATTCTCCTTCCACATTACCTACCGCATACCACCCCGCTCGGCTATTGAAAAAGAGTTCCTGATGCTTGCAGAAGAACAAAAAGCAGCACATCGGTTGAAAGCAAAACAAATACCTCCCGAAGACATCACAATACTTTTGGCTGAAGACAACGCTATAAACCAAAATTTTGCTACCACCATTTTACGAAAGAACAAATTTCGTGTAGATGTTGCCGGCGATGGAGACAAGGTGCTGAAATTACTCGATACTAAACCATACGATATAATTTTGATGGATTTACACATGCCTGAAAAAGATGGCTATGAAACAACCACAATCATTCGCAATAGTGAAAAACCTTATAAAAACATTCCAATTATTGCCGTTACTGCGGCAGCTATCAAGGGCGAAAAGGAACGATGCTTTAACGAGGGCATGAATGCCTACATTTCTAAACCATACGATCCGGCAGAGCTAATTGAAAAGATTTCGAAAGTGCTAGATACAAGGGCAATTGTAGAAAGTGAAACGACAAAACCCGAAGAATCGTTAAAAATTACCAACCTGAACTATATAAAATCGGCAGCGGGAAACGATAAAAGCCTCATAAATGAATTTATAAGTATTTTTATAAAACAAATACCCGATTTTCATAGTGCATTCAACAAGCATTTAGCCGATAAAAACTTCGACCAGCTGGCAAAAACAGCTCACACGGCAAAATCGTCATTGGCCATGATGGGGATGAATGACCTTTCCGGCGAAATAAAAAAATTGGAACAATTGGCCAGAGAAGAAAAAAATATTGCAGAAATTGGAAAACTAATTTGTAAATTTGAGAACGAAACCAAACTAGCACAATTAGAATTAGAAAACTATTTAAAATTACCTCAATGATCTCATCAAAAATTGAAAGAAATATTGCAATAGCTAGCTTAACCGAAAAGTCGAAACTAAATATCTTAAACGCAGAAGAAGTAAAAAATGCGCTAACCCTTCTCCTGAGAGACTACAATCAGCTTGTTTTTAACATGGATGGTGTAATTTTTATTGATAGCACAGGCTTTGGAACGCTGGTAACAATTTTTAAGCGCGCACGGGAAAACGATAAAATCTTTAAAATTTGCGGCGTTAGCCCGGAGGCCATGGAGCTGATAAAGATAACCAAACTGGATAAAGTTTTCGACATACACCCCGATGAAGCTACATGCCTTCAATCATTCGAAAACTGAATAGGCAGAGTTTTTGCAATTGATAAACTTGTATTTGAATATCGGAAGTCTTCGAAGTACTCGTAAGGTCTTATAAAGTTCCGACTTTGCAGGAAAACTTGAGCACTAATACCTGCTTGATTATTTTGTTTTCAAAAAAAACAAAGATTCCGATAATTTGTCCAATTGTTTAATTTGCAGAAATCCGAATGAAATTTAAAATAAT
>JAWOEM010000003.1:0-3620 GCA_046482785.1 Salinivirgaceae bacterium | reverse complement strand
ATTATTTTATTGTGTTCAAAACTGTACTATATGTGCGAATGTGGGCAATTTTCTCGTGAAATCCTTATTGTTCGTTGTGGTTTTGTGTTGGTAAGATCAAGGTAGTTAGGTTTTTATGTAGTTTGGTTGGGAAATTGATAGGGTGACCATGAATTGTTGCAGGTAAATTAATTTACTTTGCGCTGTTATTTTATCACATAAAACTTTAGACCCATGAGAGAAATTCTTTTTTTAACCCTTACTTTGTTTTCATTTGGAATATTAAATTCATGTAAAATGGACAATAAAGGACACGCAAAGCCTATTCAGGAGGCCGATATGGATTTGACCACAAATCCGATTGAAGATTTTTACCAATATGCCAATGGCGGATGGATGGAGGCCAACCCAATTCCTGGCGAGAAATCGCGTCACGGTTCGTTTACCGTTTTGCGCGATGAAAACGAGAAACGCTTACGAGCCATTGTAGATGAAATGATGGAAACCACAGCGCCTGAGGGTACCGTGGAACGGAAAATTGGCGATATGTTTTCCACAGGAATGGATACAGAGGCCATTGAGAAAGCCGGCATTGCACCATTAATGCCATATCTGGACCGGATCGATCAGCTGAAAAATACGAGTGAAATGCAAAAGTTGCTGGCTCAGTTCAAAACCAAAGGCATGGGCTTTATTTTCGGGTTTTATGGCTCGCCCGATAAAATGAATTCCGATTTTCAAATTGCTCACTTAAGCCAAGGTGGATTGGGATTGCCAGATAGAAGCTATTATTTCGACAAAGGCGAAGATGCTGAAAACATCAGAAATAAGTACCTGAATCATTTACAGAAAATATTTGAGCTAAGTGGTGTTACGGCTTCTGAGGCAGAGAAAGCAGCTACTACAGTAATGGATATTGAAAAACGCCTGGCGGAGGCTTCGCTTACACGTGTTGAGTTGCGCGATGTGCAGAAAACGTACAATAAAATGTCGCTTGATGAGGTGGATGCATTAATGACGAATTTTGACTGGCCGGCATATTTCAAAACTGTGGGCTTACCCGAACCCGGAGAAATTAACATGGGTATGCCCGGTTTCTTTAAAGAACTGGATGCAATGCTTGCTGAAGTTGATATGGATGCTTGGAAATGGTATTTAAAGTGGCATTTGATTGATGCTAACGTTTCGTTTTTGAATGATGATTTTGTAAAACAAAACTTTGAGTTTTATAGCAAAACACTTAGCGGAAGCGAAGAGATGCGTCCCCGCTGGAAGCGTGTTCTCGATGCCACAAACGGCGTGTTGAGTGAAGCTATCGGGAAAGTTTATGTAGCCAAATACTTCCCGCCCGAAGATAAAAAACGCATGGAAGACCTGGTGGCAAATCTGAAAGTGGGCATGCGCGAGCGTATAAAGGTTTTGCCGTGGATGAGCGATGATACCAAAAAACTAGCCTTGGAAAAATTAAACTCAATGACTGTTAAGGTTGGTTATCCTGATAAATGGAAAGACTATTCAACACTCGCTATTCAAGACGATAGTTATTTGGAGAATATTATGCGTGCACGTCAGTGGAATTATCAGGATATGTTGAGCAAAATCAACAAAGCGGTTGATAAATCGGAGTGGTTTATGCCGCCTCAAATGGTTAATGCGTATTACAATCCGTTGTATAACGAAATTGTATTCCCGGCCGGTATTTTACAGCCTCCTTTTTACTACCCAAATGGCGACGACGCGGTGAATTATGGTGCAATAGGAATGGTTATTGGCCACGAAATGACACACGGATTTGATGATAAAGGTCGCTTATTCGACAAAGAAGGAAACATGACCGATTGGTGGACAGCCGAAGATGCCGAGCGTTTTAATAAGCGTTCGAAAAAATTGGTTGATCAGTTTAACGATGTGGTGGTACTCGATACCATTATGGCCAATGGCGAACTTTCGTTGGGAGAGAACATTGCCGATTTGGGCGGATTAAATATTTCGCTTACTGCCTTGAAAAATACTGAGCAGTACAAGAATGGCAAGAAAATTGATAATTTCACTCCCGTACAGCGATTCTTCCTTGCCTATGCCCATGTTTGGGCGCAAAACGTGCGAGATAAAGAGAAAATAAGACTTACCAAGGTCGATGTACATTCACTCGGAAAAAACAGGGTAAATGAACCATTACGAAATATGCCTGAATTCCATAAAGCATTTGGAGTAGGCGAAGGTAACTATATGTACCTGGCAGAAAGCGCCAGAGCATACATATGGTAGATTGTGTTTTTGATTAGATAGGAAAGGGGTGCTCTCAAAGATGGAGCACCTTTTTTTTGTGGTATTTTTTTCTTGCGTTTGCGCATAAAGAGCGCCCCGATATATTGTTCCTGAATTTGTCTTTGAAGCTTAATTATCTGTATTTTGGGAAGGTAGAATCACGCTAAAAGTACTACCTTTTCCTATTTCGCTTTCAATGTCGATATAGCCATTGTGCTTGTCGATAAATTCTTTGCAAAGCAGCAGTCCTAAACCAGTGCCGTGCTCTTTTTCGGTTCCGGGTGTGGTTGTTTTTTCGCTAATGTTGAAGAGTTTTTTTTGCAATGTTTCCGAAATTCCCAATCCAAAGTCGGTAATGGTTACAATAGTGTGCGGTTGTGTTTTTGGCAATCTAAGTGCATCGGCATTAGCCGAAACAAGCACTTTGCTTTTGCGATGACTAAATTTTATAGCATTGGAAATCAGGTTTCGCAGTACAGTTGCAATCATGTTACGGTCGCCATACATCTCGAAATTTTGTGGAACTTGAATATCGATTTTTACTTGTTTGCTAGTTGCCTGACTGTATATCGAAACAATTACTTCGTCCATTAGGTCGTACAGGTTGAAATTTTCGGGAGCGAAACTTATTTTTCCCATTTGCGAACGCGACCACTCGAGTAGATTTTCCAGTAATTTATAGGCCGATTTGCTTGAATCGTAAATTTGCTCGGCATGGTCTTTTATTTGTTCTTTCTGCAATGTGTCGATTTTGCGCGATAGGATATTTGCAAATCCCATAATCGAATTAAACGGGTTTTTGAGGTCATGGGCAATTATAGAGAAAAATTTATCTTTTGTTGCGTTTAGTTTGGTAAGCTCGTCGCTCTTATTTATGAGGGTTTGCTGTGTTTTTCTCAGAGTGTTTTCGGTTTCTTTCAGTTGTGTAATGTCTATGGCCAATTGAAAACGTACGAGGCTTCCATCAATCCACGTAAGTGCCCGGTCGATGCGATAATAGTGTTTCTTAAGTTTTTCATTATAATTCTCCCAAAAATATGCTTCGTCTTGACTAAAAATGATGCTATTAGTGCAATAATCGCATACTGAATCTCTTTTTCGAAGCGCTTTATAGCATTTTTCTCCTACAATATCGGTTCCTACAATTTCTTTTAGTTCTTTGTTGGCAAATAAAATGGTATAATCATCTTTGCTTGCTACATAAATGGGCTCAGGTATACTGTTGAGTAATGATAAAAACTGCTTCCGTTCGTTGCCCAATAGCTCATTTGCTTTATGCAGCTCCTCATTCGAAACGTTAATACCTCGAACAGGGCTTCCACCAGTTCCTTGCGGTCCATTGCCGGCTTCCTCGATTGCGGGTATGCGCGGAA
>JAWOEM010000518.1:0-5198 GCA_046482785.1 Salinivirgaceae bacterium | reverse complement strand
TTGCTCATTTCTAATGCTGCCGGAGCTTTGAATCCAAAATTTAAGAAGGGTAGCCTTATGTTGATTAACGACCACATCAACTTTTTATTTAATAATCCATTAATAGGAAAAAACAATGAGGAGTGGGGCGCTCGGTTTCCCGATATGAGTGAGCCTTATTCTACTGAATTGCAATCGGTGTTTACCCGGGCGGCGCAAAAACTAGATATTCATTTACCGAAAGGTGTGTATGCCGCTATGCAGGGGCCAATGCTAGAAACTCGTTCCGAGTATGCTATGTTGCGTAAATTGGGCGCCGATGCCGTGGGTATGAGTACCCAACCCGAGGTTACTGTAGCTAAGCACATCGAGCTGCCATGTGCTGCTGTTAGTGTCCTAACCGACGAGTGCGATCCGGAAACGCTTCAGCCGGTAACGCTTGACGAAATTATAGAAACTGCCGGGAAGGCAGAAAAAATCTTGGTTCGCCTTATAAACGAGGTTATCTTGAATCTTGATATGAAAAGTCTCTAATCCATTGGTTTATTGTATCTGCCAAAGGCGACTGTTCTTGTGGAATTGATGCCAGCCACGCTTTAAATTGATCCGCTTTTTCAGTATAAAAAGCATATATGGCTTCTGCCAGATGTTGTGCGTCTGAAATTGGGCTGCAACTTTTTTTAATGTGTTGTTTCAATACGTTACAGCACACCTTAAAGGGTGGCATTGTTTTGTCTTTTCTGTATGCTTGAACAATGCCTTTTGATAGAAGCGAAACAGATACAGCTTCTTGCAACTCTTGTATCCTTTGCGCAGTAATAATTGGGGCTAAAATGAAACGAGCCATGTAGTTTCGCAGCTCTTCAGTACTAGCCTTTTCTTCAATACTTTTTATTTGCGATGCTGTAAGGTCAAGGGGAAGACTTACCAGTAGCGCTATAATTTTGGCTTCTCGGGTGTTTTTTTTAATTAGTTCGAAGCATAGATCGTTGCTGTGTTCAAATTCTGCCGCAATTTCTATTAAGCGGGGTAGCATGATGCCGAAACCAGGCAGAGAAGTGCCTTGGTACTTGCGAATAGCTCCGGCACTATCGCAATTGGCATTTGTGTACAGGGTGCGAAGAATTTTCGCTGCTCTGGTTTTATTATCGCGCATAGTTGGTTGGTACTTATGATGACACTAAATGCTGGACTCTGAAACTACATTTTTGTAATGTTCAAAACGGGTTGTAACTTCTTTTACGTAGTCAAACGGTTCTTGTCCCCGGCAATATCCGTGCCTCACAACCGGGTCGAGGTAGTATTTCGGATCCGATTTCCAAAGCAGCATACTATCGACTTGCGTGTCCCATACATTGGGGTTTCGTCCGTATTTTTTTGCCAGTCGACGTGCATCATACACATGACCCTGTCCGGCATTGTATGATGCCAACACAAATTTTATACGTTCATTTTTATCGGGTAGATCATCTTTAAACCGATCGTCTAAATATTTTAAAAACTGACAACCTGCCCGAATGTGCATTTCGGGACCCGAGGCGCGGTTAACGCCAAAATGGCTTGCTGTGCCGGGCATTAGCTGCATCACACCAAATGCGCCTGCCCAACTTATGGCGCGAGGGTTGAAACGCGACTCCTGATACATCATTGATGCAATTAAGCGCCAGTCGTATTCCGGAATTTTGCTGTATTTTTTTATGGTTTCGTCGTAGGGTGAAATTTTGCCTCCTCCAATAGAAAGGTACTGACTTTTATAGCGGTTCGAAGCCTTTTTGCTTCTAAAGTATTTGTTATGAAGCATGGTGTACATGTAGCCATTCTTAAAGGTGTATATCCATGAGTTGAGTGTCGATAAAAAATCATCTGCATCTGTAGCTACAGCCCATGCCAACCGCTGTGGGAAGCTAATTGGTGTGCTTATATCGATGTTTGGATGGTAGGTTTGGTTAAGTTTCGCCACATTTTCGTCGGCTACTGTGTAGTTGATTTCCCCTTTGGCAACCAGACTAATAAGTTGCTCTACATCGTAATTCTCAACTTCTACAATCGTAATGTCGGCGCCTATTTCATCACTCAGGTTTTTGAGTCTGTTGGCAAACGAGGAGTTTTTTTGAACGTGAATTTTCTTATTGGCCAGATCCAGCTGGTTAGTTATTAAATATGAATCGCGCTCTTTTTTTCTCATCTTTTCATATCCAACAGGTTGTTTCTGAATTAGTACTTGGCGTGTTTGCCCGTAAGTCGCAGAAAACGCAACTTTCGACGCCCGATCTTTTGTCACCGCCAAATTCATTGCCAACACATCGCATTGGTGCGAATTAAGCATTTTAAACGCTGCATCAATGTCATTATTGACAACAATTTTTAGCTCTACACCCATATAATTTGCGAAAAGCGTAAGCATATCGTACTGAAAACCCATGGGTTTACCACGATAACTAAAGTAACTGATGGAGTTGTAGTTCGTTAGTGCAATGAGCGTATCGCGCTCAATTATTCGTTCCAATACATTGCTTTTTACCTTTAGCTCGGCCTCTTTTTTACTATTGTTGAAAACAAAAACAAAAGAAACAATAATGAACAGTGCGATAACTGTTCCTCTTCTCAAGACACGAATATGGTAAGGTGGTAACTTTTTCACTCAGTACGTTTTTAGATTAGATGAAAATAATACTTGCTTTTGAAAAAAAAACAATTCGCGCTGTGGAACTACTTGAATCTATTAAAATGCTAATCAAGTATGTTTTCAGCAGATCAATGTATGTTTTTTTCCTGATATTACAAAACGTAAGATTTTCAAATTGGTTACAATTCATTGTTGAATCCCCCTAAATCCGTAGGTTTACTCTTTTTTAATTTTTCTACTTGTTTTTAAAATCTAAATTCCATAAGTATTTATTTTTTGTTCAAAAATGCTTGGAGAATAGGGGTTAACCTACATTGCCAACAAAATTTCTCCAATATAGCCTAATGTCAGAAGCACCCCGGTTAGTGATGTTAAGGCAATTGCCGTTCCCATAGTTTTTGTGTAGCGATGGGGCTCCAGAAATTTCTTAGTGTTGTGTAAGATGCTTATTGCCATGTAAATCAGTATTAATATACTCAATGAAAAGTAACTAATCCATCCTGCCAAAGCACTTGCAATGACTAGCAAAAAGGCTATGGTAGTGCCAATATTGAGCATTTTTACTGCATTAGGGCGGCCAAACCGTACCGGAAAGGTATGTTTTTTCGATTTTACATCATCATCAAAATCAAATGTATTGCTAACCAAACCTACATTCATTGTAAAAATCCCGATCGGAATTGAGACTAAAATCGGCTCCCAGCTAAACTGATTGGTGAGTACGTAATATACGCCGAAAACGATCATGGGGCCGAATGCAATAAATAGCGCCGTTTCGCCTAACCCTCTGTAGTTAAGTCGGAAAGGAGGAGAGGTGTAGAAGAAAACGATAAATGTCCCCAGTACAGTTAACCATAGCACCGGCCATCCTACTAGCGTAAAAAGGTATATGCCTATTCCAATGGCCGGAATTAAGCATATAAAAGTGGCAATTAAGACTTGGCGTGGAGTTATTTCTTTGCGAATGAGTGGGCTATCGTGAAATTGTTGCTCTTTATTTCCCAGGTTTCCGTTTTTATAATCGAAGTAATCATCAATAAAATCGGCTGCCGAATGGGCTAAAACAATTCCGATAGTAGTTAGTAACCAAATAGTCCAGTCAAAACTGCCATCTTTCCAAGCAATGGCTCCGCCAAGTATTGCGGGAATAAAACTAACAGTAAGGAATGGAGCCCTTGCTGCTTTCATCCACGTGCTTATCCAGTGTACTATATTTTTCATAATTATGATATTTAGTATTATTCTTTAAGTCTAACCAGCTCAGGGCTAGGTGTGATTATAATTCATTTGTGTTGTTAACGATCTCTCTTACATGAAAAATGGGAAGTGGAACTGAAGAATCCAGCCTGCCATAATTCCCAACCCAACAATTATCATTGTCAAAATACTCTGAATGGTAGCCGAAAGGTACACTGGAACCGCTGTAGTATTATTTTTTATTTTTTTGTATAATACAGTGGCAGGTATTACTCCTGCAAAAGCAAGAATGGAATGAATCGGAAGTAGCTGTGCCGCTATCAAAATTGCAAGAGAAGCAAATGCCCCAATTAGCATTCCTTTGATCAGCCATAATTTTAGGCTTACAATATTCTCGCCATCGGAGCTAACCTTTATTTTTGCCCCTTTGAGGTAAGCTACAACAGTGATTAGCAAACCTAGTGGAATGGAAACCAGCACAGGGAGCAATGCCAATTCTTTGGTCAAAGCTAAATATGCGCCTGCCATGCTTAATGGGCCAAAAGTCAGAAAAACAATTACCTCTTTTAATCCCATTCGCATTAGAAAGGTAAAAAAGAATGCTATAAAACCTCCAATTAAGGCAAATACCGTAATTTTCCATCCAATAACAGCTGAAAAATACCCGATAATGAAAACATTTGCATGCAGAATCAATAAGCCAACTACAAAAGGTGTTTTCTTTCGTTTGAACCTTTCGGCAAAAAATGGTCGCCACCCTGCAAATATTTTTGTATGCGAATCGTCAGTATCTGTGTGGTTATTCGTGAAATAGTAGTACAGGTAATCTCCACCTGCCTGAGCCAAAAAAAGACCAGTAATTATTAAAAGCCAGTCGATAGTGAATATATTTCCCGGATAAACTAGTACTCCTGTGACTAATGCCGGTACGAGCGATGCTGCAAATAGAAGAAACTTTATTTGTAAAATGTATCGTGAACGTTTTGTTATCTGTTGTGTCATAATGTATATGTGTCTATTAATTTTTATGTTGTAACTATTATTCTTTCAAGTGTTTCGAAATTGTACAAGTGTTAATTGCTGTAGAGCAAAATAGCAAAACAATAAGTTCGCTTGCCCTAAAAAGCAGTGGCGTTGTGAATTTCCGAAAAGATGTTTTCAAAGTTTTGGACATAATGCTGTTAATGGATATTCAATTCGCATAATTATACCTTAGAGTGCGCACGAATATTATTTTGGAATTGCAATAAAAGAAGTCCAGTTAGTTTATTACAATTTCATAGCAGACAAACACTCGGGGGACAAAAATGTTATTTGATAAATATGATTTTAAGATGCGCGGTTTTTAATATTCTTATTATCAAAGCAGTGCGATAATATGATTTTTTTATTGAAT
>JAWOEM010000509.1:0-2571 GCA_046482785.1 Salinivirgaceae bacterium | reverse complement strand
GATGGCTGCAAAGTCACCGGTAAAGTGCAGGTTGATGTCTTCCATTGGCACCACTTGTGAGTAACCGCCACCGGTTGCACCGCCCTTGATGCCAAAAACAGGCCCCAAACTGGGTTCGCGCAGTACCACGGTCGACTGTTTGCCTATCTTGTTTAGCCCCTCGTTCAAGCCAATAGAAATGGTTGTTTTTCCTTCTCCGGCGGGAGTTGGCGAAATGGCCGAAACCAAAATCAGTTTGCGGTTTTTTATTTTATTCTGGTCAATAAGCGTGAGTGGTAATTTTGCTTTGTACTTGCCATAAAGTTCCAGATCGTCGGCTTCAATGCCTAGCTTACCGGCAATTTCTGTAATGTGTTGCATCTCTGTTTTTTGTGCAATTTCAATGTCTGTACTCATATTTTTAATCTTTTTATAAGTTATTGATATAAAGTTAATTGAATTGTTAATGTGTTTTCGTTTTGTGTTTAATCTTATACAAGTTGGTATGTTTTATTACATACTTAAAGGTAATACCAAAAGCAGTCCAAAAAGTTCAATATTAAGTGTTTTTTATTTCATTTTCTGGTTTTGTGAATCGCTCATTGGCCGAAACTGCACTTTTGAGTTTCCATCCTCCAGCTGCCCAAAGCGCCTATTCAGTCTGTATCTCTGGTTGAGCGTACTGGTTCCCCTAAATTACACAAGTACGTGGGACGGTATATGCTATGCTGCAAACCTGTATTGCGTTGAATTGGAATAGGGAGCACCGCGAATACAAAATGCCTGTGCAATTTAGACATTAAGTGATTTAACGTTATCTTTGCAAAACAAATTTACGATTATGGTACAAAAAAGAGAACAAGGGAAGCGATTTGATAAGCGAGAAGATAAGAGTGATGCGCGCCGTACAGAGCGTGCAGATGAACCCATACGGTTAAATCGTTTTATTGCCAATAGTGGGGTATGTTCGCGCCGCGATGCCGATAAGCTGATTGAACAAGGAAAAGTGAAGGTGAATGGCGAAGTGGTTCGCGAGATGGGGCATAAAGTATTGCGTACCGATGAGGTTTTGTATAACGGCAAAAAGTTGGTGCCCGAGAAAAAAGTTTACATTTTACTGAATAAGCCCAAAGATACCGTAACCACATCGAACGATCCGGAAGGACGGCGTACCGTAATTGATTTGGTGAAACGTGCAACCCGCGAGCGCATTTATCCCGTAGGACGACTCGATCGTAATACTACCGGTGTATTGTTGTTTACCAATGATGGCGATATGGCTAAAAAATTGGCACATCCCAGTTCCAATGTACGAAAAATTTACCATGTGTTTTTAGATAAACCCATATCGCAAGCCGATTTCGATGCCATTGCCGCCGGTGTAGAGCTCGAAGACGGCCCCATTAAGCCCGACGAGCTTAGTTATCCCGATTCCGACGACAAAACCCAGTTGGGGATTGAAATTCATAGCGGCAAGAACCGCATTGTTCGACGCATTTTTGCCTCTAAAGGCTATGATGTAGTAAAGTTAGACCGTGTTTACTTTGGCGGATTAACCAAGAAAAATGTACCCCGTGGCAAGTGGCGCTTCCTTACCGATCAGGAAGTCGGAATGTTGAGCATGTTGTAGTATCGGAATGCTCGACGGTGCTTTAAAGGCATGTGCGTAGGTTTTTATTCTTAGTGGCAATATCAAATTCGCAAGCAAAATAGTGCAAATCACAGGATCTTTATGGGATCGATTAGGAATATCATTCTTTTTGAGCTCATAACTTTGCTCAATTAGGCTTTTTTCCAGGTTTGGTTTGGGGGGAATTGCAATCCCTTAGTACTGATGTGATAAACGAACAGGTAAAAAATTGGCTGCTACCAAAAATCGAATTTTCGGCTATATGGGAAAACGTGCGACTTTTCCTAATTCGTTTCATGTGTTCATTCATAGCTTTTATAGCATTTGATGCTTCCGTCATCAAATCGGATAATTAGTGCTGTTTATTCCACACGACACCCTATAGAGCCCTTTGGTATGAGAGGTCGGAAAATGAAATAGGAGGAAATCTATTTTGTTTTCCTCCTACTCAATTATTTCGAGAAATGTTCTAATTATTTAGTTCTCAATAGAGCGTTTTCCTGTTCCCAGGTGAATGCTGTGGTAAGTTGTTCCACCACTCACAAACTCTATAGATGACTTTGGATCAGGGTTTTCCTTTGTGGCTGGATAGTTTCCTTCAGTATATCCTGTCCCGGGATTTGTTACGTCAATACCTAAAGTAGTTCCGGTTACAGTAATATCGAGTTCAATATCTGTAATTTCATCACCAGTTGCTTGGTTAAAGAATCTGATGATAGGCTCTTGTACATATACCTCATTTGTGGTAATTGTTACGCCATCAATCATACCGTCATCGAATGTTACACTGCCGATTTCCATATCACTGTTGAATTCAGGAATAGTAACGGTTGGTGCACTTGTGTACCCTGTTCCAGGGTTTTACACTTCTCCTCATTTAAAAGATTTCAGGGAACGTATTCGGATTGATGGGAAAGAAATTCCTGAAGATACCGTGATCCGGTTCATAGATGAAAATAAAT
>JAWOEM010000508.1:0-13861 GCA_046482785.1 Salinivirgaceae bacterium | reverse complement strand
CTTGCTCGTAATTATTCGAAAAACCCATTTGTTCAACAATTCCTGCGCCCAGTTTGCTGATGCAAAGTGAACTTAGTTTTTTTCGTAAATTGTCGAACCCGATTTTTTCTTCTATATTTTCTGGATAATTCACGTATAAATCGATTTTTGAGTCAGAATCTAAAAAGCTAAGTTGCCAATATACATTCTTGAAAACCTTTTTAGATCGGCCTCATTATTTTTTACAAAAATAGAAAAGGTTCAGGCAAATATTACCTAAATTCCGCAAGCATTTATTTTTTTCTTCAAAATGTTCGTGGATTTTGGGTGGCATATCGCAGTTTCTCCTATTTAGAGCCTGTCCATAAAGTCGGGGTGTTCAGTGAATAAATTCGATTTTCAAGGCTTGCGAAACTCAAAATCGTTGAGTTTACTGGTGTAAGTGATACGAGTTTGAGTGAGTATAACGCAGAAAATCGGATTTATTGACGAACACTATTTAATCTTGCGGACTCTGGAGTTCAACAAATGTTCCTTTTTTTAAACGCAATAGTAAAATGGTGTAATAAAGCAAATTAACAGGCTTTATCGAAGTTCAAACCTGCGACACAACCATAGTCACCATGTTGTGTTGGCATAACTCCTGAGCCAATATGGTGCTGTTCTATAAACCATTATGCAAAATTGATTGTTTTTCCCGTTCCTTGCATTAATTTTGCGCCATGAATTTTGTCAAATCAACCTTTTTTACGCATCATTTCGCCAATGGCGTGCGTCTTATTCACTTACCGTCGGCTTCTTCTGTGGCGCATTGTGGAGTGGTTATTAATACCGGTACGCGCGACGAGCTGGAAAATGAGCACGGGATGGCTCATTTGCTGGAGCATATGGCGTTTAAGGGAACTACCAATCGTAAGGCTTTCCATATTATTGGACGTATTGAAGATGTAGGGGGCGAAATTGATGCCTACACAACGAAGGAGCTTACGTGTTACTATTCCTCGTTTTTAAGTCGGCATTATAAACGCACATTGGAACTTCTTGCCGATATTACATTCAATGCAGTGTATCCTGAAAAGGAAATAGAGAAAGAAAAAAACGTTGTAATTGAAGAAATTCAAATGTATAACGACAGTCCGGCAGAATTAATTTTTGATGATTTTGAGGAATTATTGTTTGCAAACCACCCCATCGGGCGTAATACGCTAGGTACGCCCGAGTCGGTACAGTCGCTTCAGCGCTCTACAATTCGTGGGTTTCGTAGCCGTATGTACAATACCGACCAAATGGTAATTTGCTCCGTGGGGAATATCGATCCTGAAAAATTGGTGAAAATGGGCGAGCAATATTTTGGTTCGCAGCCGGCTAATTTGCGTACAAACCAAATGCGTACTGTGCCTAAGGCTAGTGTGTTTCATACTGCAATGGACAAAGACACCAATCAAGCACATTGTATTGCCGGAATGGGGGCGTTACACCATGCACATCCGTTAAAGTATCCTTTAAAATTAGTGTCCAATATGCTTGGCGGGGCGGCAATGAACTCGCGGCTTAATCGAGTACTACGCGAAAATAAAGGACTGGTTTATCATGTCGAGTCCTTTTACTCTTCCTATTCCGATTCGGGGCTAATTGGTTTTTATTTAGGATCCGATAAACAAAAAATCCACAAGGGGCTGAAAGCTATTCAGAAAGAACTGCTTTTGTTAAAAACAAAAAAGCAGGGTGTTTTGCAAATGTCCAGAGCACGAAATCAGCTTATGGGTCAGGTTGCAATCTCTTCAGAAAATTATAGCAACCTGATGCTTGCCATGGGGAAAAGCATGTTGTTTTTTAATACTGCCGATACCATCCCGGAAATTATTGCGCGAATCGAACGCATTACAGCCGAGGAAGTGCTCGAAGTTAGTAATCTGGTTTTCGACTTAGATCAACTTTCCACATTAATCTATTCTTGATGTTTAATAACGATTTTAACCGATTAGATGAATATATTCGGCAGCATTCATCGCCAGAAAGCGAATTGTTACAGGAGCTGAGCCGACAAACACATTTGAAGGTAATGCGTCCGCGTATGCTCTCTGAGCATATTCAGGGGCGTGTTTTGTCCATGCTGAGCAGAATGATTGTTCCACAAAATATTCTTGAAATCGGAACATTTACCGGTTATTCTGCTTTGTGCCTGTCCGAAGGCCTTGCAAAAAATGGGAGGCTTTTTACATATGATGTGAACGACGAAATCGAGGAATTTACCCGTTCGTTTATTGAGAAAAGTCCTTATGCTAATCAAATTAGCTATAAAATTGCCGATGCCCGGGACGCATTACCCAAGCTTGATGTAATGTTCGATTTGGTATTTATCGATGGTGATAAACGGCAGTATCCCGATTATTTTGAATTAGTGCTACCAAAGCTGCGTAATGGAGGTTTTATAATTGCTGATAATGTGCTTTGGAGTGAGAAAGTAATTGATAAAAGCGCTTATGATGATCCCTACACAAAAGGGGTACTCGATTTTAACCAAATGGTAACCCGAAGCGATGAGGTAGAAAATGTAATTTTCCCATTTCGCGATGGACTAATGGTTCTACAGAAAAAATAATATTGTGTTTGGTATAAAAAGGGTTTTATATGGTTTTCAGCTACTTTTTTACCTATATACTAAAGGAAGTAAGTAGTTGAAAATCAGTTTCCCTTTAGGGTTAGGGGCAAAGCTGATTTTCAGCATTTAGTAATTTGAAGACCTTTTTAGACCGACCTCAAAAAATTACAGAAACGTAAAAAGAAAAAGACTGTTTCGGTAAAAGTTAGTCAACGCTTACCAAAACAGCCCTTGACACATTGAAAAGCAGGGCGTCCCGATTTTCGGGATAACTGTTTTCAGCGTGACTGTAATGAAATTATTGGAGTTTTCTTGCCGAGAATTAGTCTTTTATGGAGCAGCCAATTGCCTTGGTTTCCTTTACTTTAGGTTTATTTCCCGCAAGTAGCGCATCAACAGCATTTTCCACATATTTTTCCGAAACTTTTTCCGGAGCACGTGGTTTGTCGTCAATTGCTCCAATGTATTCCAGTATAAAGTCGTTACCAACTTTGTTTACAATGTACACATGTGGGGTTTTTGTGGCACCAAAACGCTTGTACACCGTTTGGTTTTCATCAAACGTGTAGGGGAATGTAAACCCCTTTTCTTTCGATCGAACAATCATTTTGTCGAACGAATCTTCTGGTTGGATTTTAGGATCGTTAGGATTAATCGTTAGCACCGGATAGCCTTTTTTCTTGTATTTTTTATCCAGTGCAATAATCCGGTCTTCGTAGGCAACTACGTATGGACAATGGTTGCAGGTGAAAATTACAATTGCCCCTTCCGTTGCACCTTCAAGGTTTTTGAGTGAGATCATTTTTCCATCCACATTTTTGAGCGAAAAGTCTGCCACTTTATCTCCAATCTGGTATCCGTCTGCCCACACGGCAACGGATAATAGCATCGCAATTACTGTGATTAATGTTCGCATAATAATTAATATTTGGTTAATATTTTGGTTATTTGATTTTTGAGTTCTTCTGTTGTAACTATTCCCGCATGAAACATTTTTTGCGATCCTTTATAGAAAACAGTTGCCGGAATAGCTCCCGACCATGATTCGTCCACCAATGGAATCCATTCATTGGCGTTGTCGTCTGTTGTTAGGTGACTTCTAAAGCTATAACCCTTTTTTGCCAAATAGTTATTGGCTTTTTCAAAGGCATTTTCGCCAAAATCTAAGCTTAAAAAGTAAAATTTCACCGGTTTATTGGCAAAGTGCGTTACGTTTTCTTCGAACGCAGGCAGCTCCCGCACACAGGGCGAACACCAAGTTGCCCAAAAGTTTACCACGTAAACCGTATCGTGGGAGGTTATAAATTGGTTCTTAAACTCTTGAAAAGCCCATGTTTTCTGCCCCTTTGCGAAGGTTGCCAAAGTAACTATTGTAAATAAAAGAAATATGTGTCTCATAGTATTTTATTTCTGACCACTTAAACATTTACAAGGCAATTTAGTTTATTATCAAGTGCATTTCCCCGATTGAAAAACGTACAAAAAAATGCCTATATCAACTCAATAAGGTTGTATGTCAAAAGAAAACAATAAATAAGGTGTGGATTTTTTTACTTTTTGACGGAAACGCTTAAATTTGCTGTAAATTTAATAACAAATCGAATGTTAGTGAACATAAAGATAATTGCCTCTGCATGTTTAGTCTTCCTTGGAGTACTAGTAAATGCTCAAGATCCTGAAACAAAATTGATCAAAAAGTATGCAGAGACCGGGTTCGAAAGTGGCGACTACGAGTTTGCGCTGGAAAACTATAAAATACTATACGAAAAAAATAAGGACGATATCAATATAAATTTTCGTTTGGGGGTTTGTTATACCCAAACCAACGAAAATAAAACAGGTGGAATTCCACATTTGGAATTTGTTGTGAGCCATAATAACTTTCCGGTCGATGCTTTTTACTACCTCGGAAAGTCATACATGTATGCCTATCGCTTTACCGAAGCCGTTGAGGCTTTCTACGAATATAAAATTGGTGGTTTAAATAACGACCTTATTGCCAAAGCCGACCGCATGGTGAGTTCTTGTTATACTGCATTAAACCTTATGAATGTGCCTAAAAAAGTTGAATATCAGCGTCTTGATTCTACTATCAATACAGCCATGAATGATTATTATCCTTTCTTCGACAAAGCGAATGAAAGGCTTTTTTACACCTCCGATGTGAGGTATGTGGAACAACTTAAATTAAATGTAGCAGATATTTATTTTGCCGACCGTAAAAATGATTTTTGGCAAATGGCAAATTTCTGGGAAAATAATTCCTACGAAAACGAAGAGGTTGCTGGTGGTTCCTCAAGTAATGAAAATCTGTTTATTTACTCTAATGGCGATTTCTCCACGCATGATCTGTCCATGGCTCGCATCAAAAAAAGAAGTCTGGATCGTACAAAAAAAGATTTCCCGGCAACGCTAATTAATACGCGCGATTTTGAGCACGGAGCTTCAATGAGTGCCGACGGAATGACGCTCTTTTTTGCTAGCGACAAGCCTGGTGGCTTTGGTGGAATGGATATTTATTATGTCGAAAAAAATGAAAACGACGAGTGGAGTGAGCCCCAAAATGCCGGAGCCGTAGTTAATACAGAATCAGATGAAATGTTCCCCAACTTGTCTGCCGACGGTACTACTTTATATTTTTCGTCTTCGGGACACGACGGAATTGGAGGTTTTGATCTATTTGAAGCAATTTATAGTCCTGAAGATGAAAAATGGGGAGGGATTCGTAATTTGGGTGTGCCCATAAATACCCCTTACGATGAAATGTCTATAACATGGGAAGTAGAAGGCCGTGTTGGATATATGGCCTCGAATAGAAAGGAAGGACTTGGGAAGCTCGACGTTTACCGTGTAATGATAGATCCAGATGTGCAAGAATCATTTATCATAGGTACTGTAATGGTTGGGACGGAAAGCGCATCTGAACCATATTCAGATGTATTTAACAAAGTGTTTATTACATTATACGACAAGTACGATAATATTTACGCAAGGTACAACATTGAAGGAAATCAATTTTTTGCCGCTGTTCCTCCGGGAGAGTATAAACTCGAAATTTATTTAGATGGGTCTGATTATAAGTACGAAGAAGATGTGATGATTATTGAAAGTGGAGATATGCAGCAAATTGAAGAAACTTATTTTGTGCAACCATAATTCCTTTACAATGTTAGGTACATGTCCGTGGTGTATGCGAAAATTTTAACCCGAACATAAATGAAAAAGCTATTTAGTTTATTACCACTTTTATTTACTTTTTTTGTTTTGACAGCTCAGAACTACGAAAGAGAGGCCGACACGTATTTCGACGAGGGGAATTTTAAAGCTGCCGAGGAATTTTACCTTAAAGCCCTGAAAACGGATAGTACAAATGTAGCTTTGAAACATAGATTAGGTATTTGCTATCTGGAGCAAAATATCGATCGCAAAGTAGCCATTCCCATTTTGGAATTCGTAGTAAAACAAGATAAGTTTGACACCTACGCTTGGTACGATCTGGCGCGCGCCTACCATTTTGCCCACCAGTTCGACAAGGCTATTGCCAATTATAAAAAGTATATTGCCGAAGGGAAAGATGATCTTTTTATTAAACGGGCAAAACTAGGGAAAGAACAGTGCGAAAATGCCAAAAGGCTTGTCGCAAAACCTATCGATGTAACTTTTTATAACGTGGGAAGCGATGTGAATACTGAATTTAACGAATTTCAGCCCTATATTCCCGCCGATGAATCAACACTTGTGTATACCTCCGATCAAAAGTTCGATAGCCGCTACAATATTCATGTCAATAATGTTTACATTGCCGAAAATGACGCGGGAGAATGGCACAGACCCTTAACGGTTGGTGTAGTAAACTCCGGTGAAGATGAATTTGTTTCCGGCTTAGCCGCCAATGATGAATTCGTGTTCATCAAATATCAGCGTTACGAGGCTTTCGATGATATTTTTATAGCCGAAAAAAAAGAAAAACGCATTAGTCGTCCGGAAAGTATCGGCGAATTTATTAATACATCGGCCGTTGAAAGCGGTGCAACATTATCGTATAGCGGCGACACCCTAATTTTTGCGTCAGATCGTGATGGTGGAATGGGGGGGCTCGACTTGTGGATGTCGCTTAAGCTTCCAAATGGCAATTGGGCAGAACCGATTAATTTAGGAGAACCCATCAATACACCAAACGATGAGGATTTTCCTCATATGATGCCCGACGGTAAAACTCTGTATTTTAGTTCCACAGGCCATACAAGCATGGGTGGCTACGATGTGTTTAAAACAAAGCTAAATGAAACTACCGGCAAGTGGTCTATTCCGCAAAACTTTGGCTATCCGGTCAATAATACATACGACAATTATACAATTGCCATGTCGTCGAACCGCCGCTATGCCTATGTTTCCGATGTGAGACCCGAAGGAAAAGGCGGGATGGATATTTATCGGGTAGTGTTTAATAATGTCGATGCAAATATTTTCCTCCATAAAGGAGAAATAGTTGCCGGAGCGGGCGATAACTCAGCACCCCTCCGTAGCGATGTTGATGTAGAAATAAAGGTACATGATGCAGAAAACGATAAGCTTTTTGGAAAATACCAGTATAATGCCGATAAAAATCAGTTTTTAATGGCTCTCCCACCCGGATCGTATAAATTAACAGTCAATGCTGAAGGCTATAAGCCTTATAACGAAGATATTTTTGTTCCCGATTTGTTGAAAAATCAAATCTATAGCATTAAAGTTACGCTGCAATCGTTGTAGTATTATTTAATGATAGCTACACGGAATGAGGTTCGGTTTTTGCTCTTCATTCTCATCTGTCAAATAAACCAGTTGAGCAAGCTAATGGCTTGCATAAAAATAACTAGAACGTATGATATTAAACATTCAGAAGCCCATTGTATTTCTTGATCTGGAAACCACAGGTATCGATATTGTCAAAGATCGAATTGTTGAGTTTTCGTTTATTAAAATAATGCCCGATCAAACCGAAGAAACTTGGACACAACGCGTTAATCCCGGTATGCCTATTCCGCTGCAAAGCGCAAAAATACACGGAATTACGGATGAAGACGTGAAAGATGAGCCATCGTTTAAAGAACTGGCAAAACAAGTGGCTGCTTTTCTGGAAGGATGCGATTTGGCCGGTTATAACTCCAATAAATTTGATATTCCTATGCTGGCCGAGGAGCTGGCACGCGCAGAGGTCGATTTCGATTTAAAAAAAATGCGCCATGTTGATGTGCAAACTATTTTTCATAAAATGGAACAGCGCACATTGGCGGCTGCATATCAGTTCTACTGCAATAGAGAATTGGAAAATGCTCATTCTGCCGAAGCCGATACCCGCGCTACTTACGAAGTGCTCAAAGCGCAGCTCGATAGATACGAAAATGTCGATTTTAAGGATAAAGAGGGGAATGTTTCGCAACCTGTTATTAACGATATCGATCAGTTAGCTACATTTTCCGCTCAAAATAAAAACGTTGACTTTGCAGGGCGTGTAGTTTTTAACGATAAAGGCCAGGAGGTATTTAATTTTGGTAAATATAAAGGAAAACCGGTAGAAGATGTATTTGACAAAGATCCCGGCTATTATTCTTGGATTTTGAACGGCGATTTTCCATCGTATACCAAGCGCGTGCTTACATCTATTAAATTAAGAAAAATGATGAAATAGACGATTAATCCTTATATTCACATCCAAGATATTTGTAATAAACCTGTAGACAATGAAAATAATCTGTATCGGAAGAAACTATATCAATCATGCCAAAGAGCTAAATAATGAAGTGCCAACAGAGCCTGTCTTTTTCATGAAACCGGAGACGGCTTTGTTACAGAAAAACCAACCATTTTATTACCCCGAATTTACGAAAGACCTGCATTACGAAGTTGAACTTGTTGTGCGAATTAATAGGGTTGGGAAACATATTCCTAAAGCGTTTGCTCATCGATATTACTCAGAATTGGCTCTGGGAGTAGATTTTACAGCACGCGACGTGCAAAAGCAGGCCAAAGAAAAGGGGTTGCCATGGGAGAAAGCCAAAGCTTTTGATCATAGTGCCCCAATTAGCAAGTTTTTCGATAAAGACGAATTGGGAAATATGGCCAATATTGAGTTTGGGCTTCGGAAAAACGATGAGGTCGTGCAAACAGGTAATAGTGGCGATATGATTTTTGCTGTTGATCAGCTTATTGCATATGTTTCACAATTTGTAACGCTGAAAATTGGCGATCTAATTTTTACCGGAACTCCCGAAGGTGTTGGCCCCGTTGCTATTGGCGATGAACTGGTGGGGAGTATCGGTGAGAAGGATGTTTTATTTGTTCCCATTAAATAATCATGTTATGGGTTCTTTTTTGTTAATACCGACTTAGAATCCTGAAATTTTTAAGCTGGCAATATGAGAAAATATTCAATTTCGGTGGTTTCTTACACCAACACATTGCCGTTTCGGGTCGGCATCGAAACCAACCCGTACTTTCATCAAATGGCTGATATTTATTACGATTATCCTGCTGTGTGTGCACAAAAACTTAAAAACGACGAGGTCGATGTGGGCTTGGTTCCCGTTGCCCTTTTGCCCGAGCTTGACACGTATCAAATAATTGGAAATTATTGCATTGGGGCCGTTGGAAGAGTCGATACTGTTCAGTTATATGGAAATGTTCCGGTCGAAAAAATGAGTGAAGTTTTGCTCGATTACCAATCGCGTACCTCCGTTGAATTAATGAAGCTGCTGGCGCAAAAATATTGGAATATTTCTCCAAAATGGACAAATACCAACCCCGGGTTTATCGATAACGAATTGCCCCAAAATGCCGGGATGGTGGTTATTGGCGATCGAAACTTTCTTATGAAAGATAAATATGCATATGAATATGATCTGGCTCAGGTTTGGTACGAGTATTCCGGATTGCCATTTGTTTTTGCAGCTTGGGTTAGCAAAAAGCCGATTTCGGAAGAGTTCGAGAAGGTTTTCGATGCTACTCTCAAACAGGGAATTACACGAATTAAAGAAATCGCACAACAATACGAAAACCTAACTCCGGAAGGTGTCGATTTGAACAAGTATCTCAATGAACGCATTAGTTACCCCCTCGACACGAAGAAGCGGAAAGCAATGGATATTTTCCTCACTTATCTTAGTTCCAGAGAGAATGCTTCATAAATTGTGAGTTTTTTGTAAAAATCTATTGTTTTATTAGGGGGCTAAATGGGTGTGAGCTACAATACGAAAAGTAAAGATGTATTCAAAAAAGTATTCCGCATTTCTGTGAGAATACTAAAGTGGTTTTTGCTCGGTGTTTTTGCTTTTTATTTTCTTGGTTTTTCAATTGCCGGGTTTAAAGCTGCCGATTCCAATGGGACTTACCCTTTTTACTGGTCAGGGTTGGAGGCTTTGTGGGATGCTGATGAAGATTTTGGGTTCTGGATAAATAAGCCTATGACGGCGAACTTTGATGGAGTCGATGGGCCATATGTAGTTGGTGATAGCCTCTTTCGTGTTACTGCTGATAATACTTTTATCAGAACAGCTATCGATTATCAAGAGCCGCTGAGTGTTGATGCACCGCATGGTTTAGGTGCTTTTTATGTAGATCTTAGCCGAACTGCAGATACGCCGGCTGCAGAGTATTCTTTACCTTCAAAACTTATTGCAATCTCTGACATTGAAGGCAACTTTAATGCATTTCATGGTTTTTTGCTGAAAAATGGTGTGATAAACGAAGAATTTGAGTGGATTTTTAATGATGGACATTTGGTGCTATTGGGCGATTTTGTCGATCGGGGAGAACACGTGTTGCCTGTTTTGTGGCTAATATATAAGCTTGAACATGAGGCAAAACAGCATGGCGGGTTTGTACATTTTTTGTTAGGGAATCACGAATTCATGAATTTCCAAGGGAATTGGCGTTACAACAAACGAAAATATATTCGGGCAGCTCAGGAAATAAGTTCCTATCAATTATGGGATGATGCCATTCGTTTTATGTATTCTAATCGCACTTTTCTTGGCAAATGGCTACGGTCTAAAAATGTAATGTTGAAAGTCGGCGATTTTATTTTCATACATGGCGGTTTGTCTCCTTTGTTGGTCGATTGTCAGGTCGAAATGGGTGAGATTAATCGTAACTATCGGCGTTTTAGTGAGAACCTTGAGGAGACAACGGCAACCGATTCTTTAACACAATTGCTAATGGGAAGTAATGGCCCTTTGTGGTATCGTGGGTTGGGAGCTGACCCTGAAAGGATTAGTAGTAAGGAATTGGACGAGATTCTTGCTTTTTATTCCGCGCAGAAAATTGTTGTTGGACACACTGTTGTCGATCAAGTTACAGCTGCAATGCAAAAGCGAATAGTTAAAATTGATGTAAAACACGGCGTAGAAAGGTTTTCTTCACAAACGCAGGGACTTCTCATCGAGAATAATCGTTTGTATTATATTGATGGAACCGGACGCAAAACAATGCTTTAGGTGTATAATTTCGCTTTTCCCCTGCCGCATTCTGTTGTCATCATATAAATTTTCTGTATGTTTGTTGGTAGGCGTTGGCCTGTTTTTCTTTGTTGAAGAAAATTTACGTTTATGGAAATCATACAATTATGAGAAAAAAAATAATCGTTGCGTTCGCACTATTGTTGTGGACTATGTCTTTGGCTTTTGCCAATGATACAACCGTAATTTATTTGTACGATGTAAAGCAGGAAATTGGGCCGGAATCGTGGCGAAATACACGCAAAGCTTTCGAGGAAGCGGAACTCCAAAAGGCAGATTTAGTTCTGATCCATATGAACACCTATGGCGGAATGCTAAATGCTGCCGATTCTATGCGTACCAAAATTCTGAATTCATCTATTCCGGTGTGGGTTTTTATCGATAACAATGCAGCATCGGCCGGAGCATTAATTTCCATAGCCGCCGAACGGGTTTACATGCGCCCGGGTGGAAATATTGGCGCCGCCACGGTTGTCGACCAATCGGGGAAACCCGTTCCCGATAAATATCAGTCGTTTATGCGGAGCATGATGCGTTCTACAGCAGAATCGCATGGGAAAGATACCATTGTTACAGCCCGGGGCGATACCATTTTTAAATGGAAACGCGATCCCAGGATTGCCGAAGCCATGGTCGATCCCAAGCTTTATGTTGAAGGTGTTAGCGATACCGGGCAAGTTGTTTCATTTACCACAGACGAGGCCATAAAGTACGGGTTTGCCGATGGAAAGGCCGATAATATCCGACACTTACTAGAACAGAGCGAAATTGAGAATTATACCATTGTAAAACAGCAATTATCGGCAACAGATCATATCATTAATTTTCTTATTAATCCGTTTGTGCATGGTATTCTGATTATGATTATCATCGGCGGGTTATATTTCGAACTGCAATCGCCGGGAATCGGTTTTCCTATTGCAGCATCGCTTTTGGCAACCTTGCTATATTTTGCACCGTTGTATATCGAGGGAATTGCCCAAAACTGGGAAATCTTGATTTTTATCGGTGGTTTAATCCTTATTATGATCGAACTTTTTGCTATTCCGGGTTTTGGAGTGGCAGGTATTAGCGGAATAATTATGGTTGTTACAGGATTAACGCTTGCCATGGTCGATAATCTGGAATTCCAAATGAACCCGAACTATGTCGATACTGTTATGCAATCGCTCGCCGTTGTGTTGGTCGCCTCCTTTTTGTCGTTTATTGGCTCTATTTGGCTTAGTAAGAAGCTGTTCGATAACTCCATGATTACCGGACTGTCATTAGAATCTGTACAGAAAAACGACGATGGCTATTCAAATGTCGATAAACACTTCCGATCGATGATCGGAAAGGTGGGAACTGCTGTTACCATGTTAAGACCGTCTGGCAGGGTCGAAGTAGATGAGGAACATTTCGATGCCAGAGCGGAAGACGGTTTTATTGAAAAAGGTGCGAAAGTAAAGGTGGTGCGTACTTCGGCGTCGCAATTATATGTGGAAAAAATAGATGAAGAACATGAGGGTTGATTTACAGCATTATCGCGAAAGCGACTATAAAGAAATTAATGATTTGTGGAAGCTCCTTGGGATGGGAGGCAAAGAGAGAGGGGATGACGCGAATATAATTCAGCGAACGCTTAAAAATGGCGGGGTGTTTTTCGTTGCTCGAACTGGGGCTGATATTATCGGAACTGCATGGGTTACCACAGATCAACGGCGACTTTACCTTCATCATATGGGTGTTCATCCCGATTTTCAGAATCAAGGCATTGGTACTCAAATGTTGAGCAAGTGCATTGAATGGGGAGAACAAACCGGCTTGCAAATGAAGCTAGAGGTGAATCCTGTGAATGAAGTTGCTGTTGCAGTCTACGAAAAAGCGGGATTTAAACGACTTGGTGATTACAATGTGTTTATTATTCGTAATTACGATTTGGTATAATGCAGCATGTCTGTTGCTGCTAAGCAATGAGCCCGGTCGTAAGTGCATATGTTTTAAAGTGGGTTTAGTGTTTGTGCATAAGTAATATGTGTGACAAGCTATTAATCGAAAATTTAATAAAATGAGAGTAGTATTTTTATCTATTGTAGTAAGCTTCCTTTTTGTAAATAATGTTCAGTCACAACGCATTGAGTTGGGAAAAGAAGTATTAGAATACTTAGCTGATGATAAATTGGAAGGGCGAGCACCTGGAACAGAAGGTGATAAACTTGCTCGTAAATTCATATCTAAAAAGTTTTATGATATGTGGGGCGGTCGGTTTTCGTTTGGTTACGAACAACCATTTTCCCTTGAAGTAGGCCGCTCTGTTAATGCAAACACAGCACTTACCGTTGGAGAGCACGTAGCCACTTTGAATGCAGATTTCTCACCTGTGGTAATGAGTGCAGAGGGAAAAGTTGAAGCCAATTTGTATTATGCAGGAAGTGGCTTTTCGGAAGGTATTGAAGCAGCGGAGAATAATTGGGTGTTGGTTTATTTGGATGAATCTGGAAATAAAATGTCGGTTTTTCGCCAAATAATCGATATGAGTATCACTGCACGCGATGCCGGTGTCGCCGGTCTTTTATTTGCTTCGAAAGAAAATTTGAGCTCAGGTGGGGAGTTTCTTCCGTTTACATATAACCGTGCAATAATATCGCTCGATATCCCGATAGTTCAAATTTCGCGTGAGTTTTTGCATAAGATTGTGTCAGGTAAGCGTTTGTCGTTAAGGAAATTACGTAAGCGCAGTTCGGGAAAGATTAATGAAAAATTAGGTGATATATCTGTTTCAAGCACAATTCAGCTCGATCGCGAT
>JAWOEM010000459.1:0-7196 GCA_046482785.1 Salinivirgaceae bacterium | reverse complement strand
TGAATAGGCCGACATAAACAGCCCGTAATCTGTCGATGAAAAGCCCAAATTGGTCTGCATTAAATCCTTAAGAGGCGATAAAGCATCGTAAAAATAGTAGTTAAAGAACATGACCATGCTGGTCAAGATTAAAACTCCCCACCGCATTGCGGGGTTATCTCTCATTGTTTTCGCTAACTTTTCAGTCATTATATGTAAGTTTTTGATAATTAGGGCTGCAAACTTAACTATTATTTGCTAAAAACAAATTTCACTGGAGGTGTTTTTTCTTTCTCGCAAAAAAAAGCGGGTATCCTCCGAAGAAGACACCCGCTAAATTGGTTCATTTTTATAAATTAATCAGGTGTTTGTCCTGAGGGTAATTCGAGTCCGTATCGTTGTTTTGCATCAGCTTTTTTAAGCTGGAAAGCAAGGTATATAGATACTACTCCCAATCCAACAAGAGCTAAAATGGGATATGTATAATCGTAGGCAGGAATTTCTCCTAACGATCTCAAATAATTCATTACCTCTTCCACTTTTTCGGGGCTATTGTTTGCCGCAAGTTGGGTAGTAATATCATCGAATCGCATTTCTTGAATCACTGCACGCTCCTTATCTGCAGCCAAACCAATATCTTGCAGTCCGTTCCGGATAGATGTAACAGTTTGATCCTGCAAATTGAAAGCATTTAACTGGTCGGCAATAGATTGCTTAGCGGCAACAATTTTCGGGTTAAACCAATCTACCATGGCACCAATTCCCCAGAAGAAAAATCCAAGTCCCCAGTTCTGAATGGTAAACATAGAGGCGTAGGCGGTTCCAAGACGAGTTTCGGCCACAATTTTCGCTACCGATGGCCACATAGCTGCAGGAACAAGCGAGAAGGCAATCCCCAAGCTAATTAGTCCCATGTACGCAAGCCAGGCATAATCAAATAGCGACATGGAAACGTGGGCAAAAATCAATAGAAACGCTCCTAAAATCATAAGCGATGCTGCCTTACCCTTGCTATCGACGTAGCTTCCAAAAATGGGTGTGAAAATAATTGTTCCCAATGGAATTAGAGCCGCCGTTTTAGAGCCATTTTGCAACCACACGCCCATTACATCCCAAATGGAGGCAATGAAAGCGGCGAATAATACAGCAACCACAGCCATGTATATCTTCCGTATATTTGCTTTTTTGATCTGTTTTGGGACAGCTGCAAAGGCAATGGCAAAAATATAGAGTGCAACAAATACACTGGCATTACCCAATGAGGTCGATCCAAAAAGTTCGATATTTCCACTTTCCGGTAAAATAATCGAAAATTCAAATTTATTGATCAAAATATCGGGAGCATACTGGATAAATGGGAATACTGCCGAATAAAACGCTACACATAAAAGTGCAATGTACAGAAACGATTTATTTGTAATCAGTTTAACAAGATCTGAAAATTTAAAATCTTCAGCTTCTTCTTGCTCTCCTTCAACTTTCTCCTGACGATCGAGTTTAATGTCGAACACACTGTAAATAAGGAACATAATTAGTGCAATTCCGATCAATGTAGCTGCAAACGACACAGCCGATGGCACGCTTCCGTTGTCAATATCGGGTGCCAACGCAATACCCATGGCACTACCCAGTCGGCCAAGGCCCATATTGAGCGCCATGGCCAACGCGAGCTCGTACCCTTTAAACCATTTTACAGCTGTGCGGGTAGCTACAACGCAGACCACCTCCAATCCCGAACCAAAGAGAATACGTCCGAGAATCATCATGTTGAGCATTACCGAATGATCGTCGCCAAAAAAACCGGCCGAGGCCATTGCAGTGATAGCTGCACCAAGTGTAGCCACACCTCCAAAAACAATACCGGCCATACGAACACCCCATTTATCGAGGATAATTCCACCGACGATAATCATACCAAACATGTTGGCAATTGTTGTGAGGCCAATCAAACGACCAAACTCCTCACTCGTAAAACCCATGTCGTTTTCCATGATGGTTTTTAACCCACCAAAAAAATCCTGAAACCAATAGGTTCCGAAAGTTAGCCCCGAAATTAGGAGCAACATTAGCCAGCGCATAGCTGGATTGTGACGCAAACTTTTCGTACTTGTATTCATTCTTACAACTTTTTTTATCTATAACTCAGTTAATTGTTAAAAAAATAATCCGCTAATATAATTGAATTCTCTGCTATTAGTTCTGATTTATTACCTGTTTAAAAAAAGGCTTACAAAAAAAACCACTGTATAAGAGTGGTTTTTTTATGTGATTCAAGTAATTACTTTTTAGGAATACTTTTCAATGTTTCCAATGTCCATTGCCAGAACTTTTCTACTGTAGCAATATTCACTTTTTCATCGGGGCTGTGAGGGAAACGAATTGTTGGGCCGTAAGAAATCATATCCCAATGTGGGTATGCACTACCAAGAATTCCACATTCCAGTCCGGCATGTATTGCTTTAATTTCGGGTGTTTTTCCCCACTTATCTTTGTAAGATTTTTGCATCACCTTAAGGATTTCGGAATCCATGTTGGGTTTCCAACCGGGGTATGCACCACTTCGCTCTACCTGAGCTCCTGCCAAACGGAATGTAGACACCATACGTTCTGCAAGTTCTTCTTTAGCAGAATCAACTGAGCTACGCATAAGGCATTGCGCAATAATTTTATTTCCTTCAATGGTTTTTACAACAGCCAGGTTTGTAGATGTTTCAACCAACCCGGGCATTGCATCACTCATGCGAATTACACCGTTAGGTACGGCCATAATAGCATCGGTGAGGTTTTCCTGCGTTTTTTGGTCAATAACAAATTTTGGAGCATCTGTAGGTTCAAGTTTTATGCTTACACCTGGATCTACAGCAGAAAGCTCGTTTTTCACAATCCCCTCAAATTCAGCAATATATTCTTTAAACTGCTTTTCGGCTGCCGATGGAATGGCAATAACAGCAAAAGCTTCGCGCGGAATGGCATTTCGGAGGCTACCACCATTAATATCGGCCATTCGCACACCAAATTCCTTTTGCGTTTTGTTCATCAAACGGAACAAGATTTTATTGGCATTTCCACGTCCTAAAGGAATATCCATTCCTGAGTGTCCGCCTTTTAAGCCTGTAATCGATAGTTTAAATGCTTTGTAGTCGGCTGGATACTTATCATTATCAAATGTAAATGTAATATTTGCATCTTCGCCACCTGCGCAACCAACATAAAGTTCACCTTCATCTTCCGAATCCATATTTAAGAGGATGTCGCCTTTGAGAATGCCTGGTTTTAGCGCATTTGCACCTGTCATTCCGGCTTCTTCATCAACTGTAAATAAACCTTCTACCGGGCCATGTTCTATATCGGTCGACGATAATACGGCCATTGCAGCGGCCACTCCCATGCCATTATCAGCGCCAAGGGTTGTGCCTTTTGCAGTTACCCAGTCGCCATCGACAAATGCATCAATTGGATCTTTTTCCCAATCGTGGTTGCTATCGCTATTGGCCTGTGGTACCATATCGAGGTGTCCTTGCAGCACCACGCCTTTGCGATCTTCGTAGCCTTTAGTGGCAGGCTTGCGGATAATAATATTCCCAACTTCGTCTTCGATGGTTTCTAATCCTAAATCTTGTCCAAATTTTTTCATAAAAGCCCGCACAGCCTCTTCTTTCTTCGAAGGACGAGGAATTTGTGTGAGACTATAAAAATGCTCCCAAATAATTTTGGGCTCTAAATTTTTAATTTCGTCACTCATGATAAATCTATTTTAATGGTTTAATAAAAACTAGTTGTTTTTTAAGTTATCGACAAAGTAATTTACCATTTTGGTAAATAAATGTATTCGTGTATTGCCACCATAAATACTATGATTACGATTTGTGTAAATTGCCATATCGAATTGTTTATCGGCCTGCACGAGCGCTTCGGTAATCTCAAATGTATTTTGTGGATGCACGTTATCATCTGCCAAACCGTGTACTATTAGTATATTACCTTTAAGCTTTTCTACGTGATTTATAGGTGAATTATTGTCGTAACCATCAGCATTGTCTTGTGGTTTTTGCATAAAGCGTTCGGTATAAATATTATCGTAATAGCGCCAGTTCGTAACAGGCGCAACAGCTATACCGGTATTAAAATAGTCGGCGCCCTGTGTCATACAGTTTAATGCCATGAAACCACCATAACTCCATCCGTAAATACCAATTCGATTTTTATCAATAAAATCGAGGTTGCCCAAATGTTTTGCCGTTTCTATTTGATCAATGGTTTCATATTTTCCAAGTTCTTTGTAGGTTAATTTTCGAAACTCCTCTCCTCTTCCACCGGTTCCGCGTCCATCGACACAAACTACCACAAAGCCACGGGCAGCCAATACCTGATCCCAGTCAATTCCCCAACGATCAAGTACTTGTTGAGAATTTGGACCAGAATACTGGGTCATTACAACCGGATATTTTTTTGACGCGTCAAAATCGTAAGGTTTCACCATCCAACCATTAAGCACAACGCCCTCTGAGGTTTCGAAATCAAAAAAAGTTTTTTTGCTGATTTTATAGTTTTCAAGAGTGTCTTGCAAAGCAGCATTGTCTTCTAATACGCGAACTTGGTCACCTTTTTCGTTATGCAAAGTTACCAATGTGGGTTGATTCGAATTTGAATAATAATTTACGTAATATTTAAACCCTTTGCTAAAAGCAGCACTGTTGCTTCCACGCCTCTCGGTTAGTTTGGTTTTCTTTTTTCCATCGGTACGAATTGAATAAACCGTGCGGTAAATGGCACCTTCTTCGGTAGAGCTGTAATAAACTGTTTTCTTTTTCGGATCAAACCCGTAATAGTTCACCACATCAAAATCGCCATCAGTAACTTTTTCTGTAGTTTTCTTGTCAGTATTGTGAATATAAAATTGATTCCAACCATCCATTTCACTCATAAACAAGAACTGATTTTCATCTATAAAAGTGATATTTTCGTATGTAGGCTGGTCGATGTAGTACTTGTTTTTTTCGTTGTAGACAACGCTGGTTTCGCCCGTGTTGGCATTGCCATAAAGAATATCCATTTCGTTTTGCAACCGATTAAGTTTTACAATGGCCAGTGTATTTTCTTGTTTTGTCCAAAATGCCCTGGGGAAATAGACATCGGTATTTTCACCAGTTTTGAAAGTAAGCGTGCTTTTGCTGTCTAAATCATAGCTATGTACAGTAACTACAGAGTTATCTTCTCCTGCTTTCGGGTATTTAAAATCATACACCTCAGGGTACAACCGATTGGCTTCGATTTCGGGTCTTAGCCCTTTGTATTTGAGGATGGAAAACTTTTTCACGTCTCGTTCATCGAACTTGCAGTAGGCTATTTTTTTGCTTGATGGCGACCAGTAAAATGCTTGGTTATAACCAAATTCCTCTTCGTAAACCCAGTCGGGAGCACCATTAATGATATGATTCCATTTACCGTCGGTTGTAATTTGCTCTACATCACCGGTTTCAATGGTTAATACAAACAAGTTATTATCGCGTAAATAGGCTATATATTTTCCATCGGGCGAAAGTGTAGCCAAGCGCTCACGCCCCTTTTCACTTACTTTCGTTAGTTTATTTTCTTCCAAATTATATACATAATAGTCAGCAAAGAATGACCTACGGTAAATACGCTCGCGATTGGTGTAAATAACAATTTTTGTTTCGCTATCGTTAAACTGATAATCAACAATGCTCTTTAGATTATCATCATCTAAGTTTTCCACATTAAGAATCGTGTCTATTACCTCACCTGTTTTGTAGCTATATTTTACAATAGCCTTCCCTTGGTTTTCAAGAGTTGAGTAATGGAGCCCATCATTCATGGAGTTCAGTCCATAAACCGATTTTGCATAAAAAGTGTAGTTTTTGTAAAGGTCATCAATCGTTACATTGTGCTTTTGTGCAACTAATTGAAGCGACATTACCAAAGCAATAAAAATTACTAAATAGCTTTTCATTTTTTTGAATATTTGTGATTAGAAACCCAAAGGTCGTATTTTTTGTTGATTCTTCAAGATAATGACATAGTGAAAAAAATATTTTTACTTTTTTTCTATAAATGTTTTGGTTTATAAAAAAAAGCACCTACTTTTGCATCCGCAATCGACTAATAGGCGTTGCGACGACAACAATCGTTTTCTTTAAAACACCTTAAGAAACTACATCAAAAGGTCAAAACAGAAAATGATAATAAGTACTAAAAAAAATCGGGCGATTAGCTCAGTTGGTTCAGAGCATCTGGTTTACACCCAGAGGGTCGGGGGTTCGAATCCCTCATCGCCCACACATACAACATCAAAAGTGTGGGATTTTAAGTTAGCCACACAAACGATTAAAAAAATAGTACTTACAAATATTCCGGGCGATTAGCTCAGTTGGTTCAGAGCATCTGGTTTACACCCAGAGGGTCGGGGGTTCGAATCCCTCATCGCCCACAGAAGGTCAATCATTAGTGGTTGACCTTTTTTTTTGTATGCGATATTCTGAAATGCGCTAACAAATTGAAAATTTGTGACCTTTACCTGCGTTGATAGAATGAGAAATACTATGAAAAACTGATGCTTAATTTAATTTATAGCGAATCGGATGGTATTAATTATATGGAATTCACCCAGAGGGTCGGGGGCTCCGATAAATAAATTCGCAGATTTATATTTATCGTGAGTCCACGAATTGTATTTCAAATCTCAGATTTGAACAATTCGGGATTCGAATCCCTCATCGCCCACAGAAGGTCAATCATTAGTGGTTGACCTTTTTTGTTTTGTGATAATCATGGAAACATCAGCAAACATACCTTTAAACCTTTCTTTCGCAGAAATGGTTAATACCATCAAATTCTTTGTGTGGTAAACGAAACATCACAACCCAGAGGGGCGGGGGCTCCGATAAATAAAATCGCAGATTTATATTTATCGTGAGTCCACGAATTGTATTTCAAATCAAAGATTTGATCAATTCGGGATTCGAATCCCTCATCGCCCACAGAAGGTCAATCATTAGTGGTTGACCTTTTTTTTTGTATGCGATATTCTGAAATGCGCTAACAAATTGAAAATTTGTGGCCTTTACCTGCGTTGATAGAATGAGAAATACTATGAAAAACTGATGCTTAATTTAATTTATAGCGAATCGGATGGTATTAATTATATGGAATTCACCCAGAGGGCAGGACCCTCCTTTCCATGAGGACAGATCCTGTGA
>JAWOEM010000428.1:0-9500 GCA_046482785.1 Salinivirgaceae bacterium | reverse complement strand
TCGGTATACAGTCCCATAATGCGACCTTGCCCTGCAAAGGGATAAAAGGGTTTCGATACATATGACTCACCCACAAGCACATACGAAGTATCGTTCTGCAAAGGAGTATATTTACCCGCCCCCTCACGAAAAACGGTTAATCGCAGACGTGCACCTGTAAACCATTTGTTTTTATTAATCAATTTGGCAATAAGCCGGATAAGATTTTCCGGTTCCAGATCGGGCACCATTGGTAATTTCAGCAATCGCATGCCCTCTTTTAACCGATCGAAATGCCTTTGGGCAAATACCACTTCGGTACTATAAGTGCGCATGGTTTCGAATAAGCCGTCGCCATACTGAAACGCACGGTTTTGAGCAGATAAAACGGCCTCATCCTTGAGCCACTGACCATTGTATAGCAACCATGTACTCATCAAAGTGAATGCAATATTTTATCGACAATCGGCATTGCGGAGGTATTCGATTCCACTTTAAATGCTTTAATTCCGGCACGGTGTGCAGCTTCAACATCACGATCGCTATCGCCAATCATAAACGATTTTGAAGCATCGATACAGTGTGCCGCCAATGCCTTCTGAAGCAACAGTGGCTGGGGCTTACGGCAAAGGCACTTCCCAATTTTGGTGTGATGGGGACAAAAATAAAAATCATCTATATGTGCTCCCTCCGCTTGCATTTTCTCTTGAATAATGCTGTGCAACCGGTCGACATGAGCTACATCGTACAATCCGCGGGCTATTCCACCCTGATTACTAACAACAATAATTAAAAAACCGGCTGTTTGCAAGCGCTTAATAGCCTTGCAAACCTCCGGAATAATTTCTAACTGTTCTTCTTTGAAAATGTAGTAATGATGTGAATTATTATTAATAACCCCATCGCGGTCGAAGAATACAGCTTTATTCATAAACTACCAGTTTAATAAACGTTCAATAAATACATTAAATAGCGCAGGATTAAGAATCAACGGGAAAAGAAACCCGAAAATGGCGCCATAGAAGTGGGCATCGTGCCCTACGTTATCGACATTCTTTTTGCCCATGTGCCAAGAATACCAAAGGTAGCCAATACCGAAAAAGATACCGGGAATGGGCAATACGCCAAAAAACAATACTTTTTCGAGTGGAGCAAAAAATATACATGCAAAAACTACGGCAGATACACCACCCGATGCCCCAACTGCCTGATAGGCAAAATTATTCTTATGCTTAACTAAGCTAACAAGACTGGATGCAACCACAGCCAATACATAAAAAACAAGCAATAGAAGCCCTGCCGGCATAAAAGTAAAATAATGATGAAAAAAGAATGTTAACACGTTGGCAAAAGAATAAAACACCAACATATTAATAATCAGATGCATCCAATCGGCATGCAAAACAGCATGTGTTACTAGCCGATAATACTCTTTTCGCTTAAAAATCTGATAGGGCGAAAAATTAAATCGATACATAAGCTCGCTTTGCTGAAACGCATAAACCGAAATAACCGCCGTAATTACAATAATGAATAAAACCATATATCCTTCGTATAAAGAGGCAAACTACCCAAAAGAGCAGCTTGCCGCATATTAAAATCAATCAATTATTTAATCATCAGTCGCTGAGTTTCTACACCACCCTCAAACACAACTTGCACCATATACACTCCGGCAGAAAACGATTCTGTATTGAGCTGGAATACCTGATGACCCGTTTTCGGCACTTCTTGAAGTAATGTAACACCATTTGCATTTACAATTCGCACCAAACGCGGTTCTTTGTTGTCAAACGCCAGATAAACACTATTTGTTGTGGGATTAGGATACAAATTCCATGAAAACGCTTTTTCCGGTTGGCGAATGCCATTGGCATCGAGAATGGTAATATGCACCGTATCCATTTCCGATGTAAGTTGCCCGTCGCTCACAGTTAAGTACACCTGAATGGTGGTATCAGCAGGAACTTGGGGTGCTTCAAACGTAGTTTGAACTTCCGTAGGATTGTTTAAAACTATATCAGCATCGGTAAACCAGTTGTAGGTAAGTTCATCAGCGTTGGGATCAGTAGAATTGCTTGCGTTAAGCGTCACAACCTCCTCTTCGGCAACCGTTTGGTCTGCACCTGCATTGGCCACAGGAGGCATATTTACATTTTCATCGACCGTAAACGACCAAAAACCTTCCGGTGCTGTAATGGGGCGAACCTGTTCTTTGCCATTTTCAGCAGAGGCTTTAATGTAATATTCCACTGTAGTGGATTTCGGCTGATCACCAACGGGCAATTGAGCATGCCACAACGTCGATGAATCCTGATTGTTGGTCATTGGCAATGAAATAAACTCTTCAGCACCGGTGCGGTACATAACCTGAGCATTGGCAATTCCGGTTTTATGCTCAAGGTAGGCCGTAACATTATAGTCACGGTTAGCAGCATCATCAGTTGTTAACGCCTGATGCGACATAAGCAGCGGTTCGTAAGCACCTAACTCGTGCGTAATGCAATGAATAGCGCCACTTGCCGGAATGGTAGCACTACTGTTGATTCCCACCACATTGTATCCGGGCATTGCCTCTCGGTATATATCAAGCGCCGGCTCGTCGCTGGTCAAACCATAAATGGGCACCAAAACCAATTTATTTAAAATTAGAGCATTGGTGTACGTCAAATAATCGGCATAATACGAGTCGGGATAATTACCATTTTCATCGGCAGGCATAGGAATGCGCACAACTTTAAATGGTGTACCAAAAACACTCTGGAAATTATCAATCACGAATTGTAGATTTTCCTCTATTTGTGGGCCATCGGCTACACCTTCGGGGTATTGCCCCACGAGCAAAGTCTCCTCATCGAGCAATTTCATGTGCATATCTATGTGGTGAATACCATCGTACGGCAATGTATCCATAAACACATACTCATCGATACCCATAAACTGTTGGAATATTTCTTTTACTTCTTGCTCAGTGTGCCAGGGCGACTCATCGAGTAACAATCTGGATGAAAAACCCATTCCAAAACCATCGCTCATAAAATTTCCACCGGTTCCCACTATGCGGTAGGGATCCTGTGTGTTTTCGTATAGCGTAACACCAAGTTCTTCGGCCACCGCTGCAGGAACCACATCGTCGCTGGGACGAGGTCGATTGTATTCCCAATCGACAAATAGCAACGAATCGGTATTATAAGCATACACATTATTGGGACCAAAATCGCGAATCCAGACTGAATTGGTTGGTTCATTAATAAACACAACACTATCGAGCGAAACACCTGCTGAAGAAAGTGTAGACTGGGCACTGGAGGCATAATCTGTAACGATATAGACGCGCCCCTCGTTAACCGAATGACGGACAATTTCGGTTAAAACCGATGGATAACTTTGCCAAGAAATGACTACACCTTGCATCTCTTCCCACTCTGCGGCAGCCCTTACCGGAAAATCGGGAGGTGTGGTTATACCTTTGGGCGTACGTTCGCGCTCAAGGTACACCGGCATCAATTTTTTTTCTTGTTCGGTCATGTGCTGCGGCAAATCCTGACCAAAAGCCGCCAAACCGATAAATAGTAAAACAAAAACAATGGAAATATTTCTCATAACTGTAGTTAATAAGGTAATTAAATTTGTGTGAATTAAGCAAAAAAAAACGAGACAAGCAAAGCTACTCGTTTCCAGGCGCACGCAAAATCGGACAGAAAAAACAGCTAAATTGCTAATTTAGCCGAACGTTCGTGCAGATCATAAACGTTCGTACAATATTGAAACATCGACGGAATTGAAAATTCAGTCGAACAACAAAAACGCGGCGTGTAATTAAAAACGGTACGTTAAGCCGAATTTGCAATTCGGCTTGCAATAAACGTTTGTGCAGTTTGAAATACGGAAAAAACGAAAAAAATGGTTATCTTGGAGTATTAAAATATACAGCAATGAAGAAACTACTCTTACTTCCGATACTGCTTGCATTGAGCCTGACAATCAATGCACAGTACGAAAAAATTGACGATCATGTGAAAACGGTTAAAGTTGAACGCAAAGATAAAATTGAGGATATTGCCAAAAAAATTACCGCAATCAGTACAACTGAAGAAGAAAAAGTGCGTGCCATTTTCTCATGGATTACTCTCAATGTGGACTACGATGTGAGTGCATTCATGGCCGGCCGACAACCCAACTCTAATCCGATGAATGTGGTAAGAACTGGAAAAGCAGTTTGCCAAGGTTATAGTAACCTGTTCGAAGCACTTGCGGCAGCAGTGGAAATTGAAGCCTACGTGGTGTCGGGGTTCAGCAAAGGCTATGGCTTTAGCCAACGAAAAAAACTGGAAAATGCCGATCATGCATGGAATGCCGTAAAAATCAACGGCAAATGGCATTTGATAGATGCTACATGGGGCGCGGGTTATCTTAATCAAAAAGGAATTTATGTGGCATCGCTACAGGAAGAATACTTCTTATCGAAACCGGAGTACTTTATTGGCAGACATTTGCCCGAAGACCCTGCTTTTCAAATGCTCCCCTGCCCCATCACACCAAAAGAATTTTTAAAAGACACAGCAGAGGTGCGCCAATTAGCAGCCAAAAAAGACCAATGCTACAGCTTTGCCGACACGCTTAATACTTACTCGCAATTAGATTCGTTGCAAAAACGCATCGCAACAGCGAAACGCATGGTTCGGTATTTTCCGGAAAATACACTAACCCCGGCTATGCTTATCAATCAGGCTGCCTACCACTATTCTATACCATTAAACGATCCGGAAATACCACTGAAAGAAAAAAAGGAGCTGGCACAAAAAAGCTTAACATACTACACCATAGCCAAAAAAATTATTGACAAAGGGTCGGGTGCCAACGAACGCCAACTAAAACGTATGATAGACAAAAACCTTGAAAATGTTCAAAAATTTATTGAATTCTATGAAAACAACTAAATTCCTCATACTCGCATTATTCCTTGGCTACATCTTTCCACAATCTGCTCAGGCCGATGGTTTGGCACTAATTGAAGATTATCAAAAAAAACTATTTTTCTTCAATCATGGAACATTTGAGCAAATTGAGCACAGCCAGGTTAAACAATACCACGTGGGCGAAGACTTTTGTGTTTATATAAATTATTTGGGCAACATGAAAGTTTTTTACAATGATCAATGGACAACCATTTCGGGTAGTGTGGAAACTTTCCAAGCAACCGAGCAGCTTATTACATGGGAAATAGCTAACTATCTGTATGTGTGGCACAACGGTCATAAAAAGGAAATTTCGCGCGATGCCAAACTCGTGAAAATGAACGGCGATATAATTTTTTTCGAAGATGATTTTGACAATGCCCTGAAAATTTACTACAAAGAACAGGTCTACGTTTTTGCAGAAAACCACTATTCACTGCGTACACGAGCCCTGTCGGTGGGGCGAAAAAGTTTAGGCGTACTAGATGGCGACGACCAACTCTTTGTATTCGACCGCGGAAAAATGCAAATGCAGAAATTCATGAGCAACAACGTTCTTTTTAGTGCAGGAAGCAGTGGTGTGGTTGTAAAAAACACTGACACCGGCGAACTGCAACTTATCACCGGGCTTGACGTTATTACCATCGACTATTTTCCTCCGGATTATTTCAAAGCAGAGTATGACTGGATTGTATGGCAAGAGCAATCGGGGAATTACAATTATTATGCAAACGAGGAGAAAAACATGCTCACCTACCAGCGTCCCAAATTACTGGAATTCAGCCCCGAATCTATTCTTTTCGAAAACGGTGGACGATTGTACCTGCACAGCACACAAAGCGAACTACAGGTTTGCGAGTACATTCCAAATGTGTACGCATTTTACAATCAATTGTTTATATACCACAACAGGCAACAACAAATCATGGTGGTCGACAACGGAGAAACAAGCACCATCAGCTCTCTGCCGGGGGCTCAATTCACCTTGTATTTCGATACCGCCGTAATTACCGAAGGACGCAAACAAAGGGTGTATTATAATGGGAAAGTGTATAAATTGTAGTTTTATGTGCCTTTCACAAAAATGCAATGAGCACCCCAAAGGTGACAATAGACAAAGTAATTCCTACTTTATTGATAATGGAAACGCGCTCGCGGAAAAGGCTAAGTGCAATAATTACAGACATGAGTACAACTCCGGTATTGTTTAGTGCAAATACAATGGAGTTGTTCAACGATAACTCATTTAGCGCGTTTATTAAAAAGTAGAGCGAACCAAAGTTAGCCAGTCCTATAAGCACACCACTAAGCAAAGTTTTAGGTTTCAAAATTGCCTTTTTATTTTTCTGAAAGAATATAAGGCCTATACTCCACAGAGCAGAAAACCCAAAAAGCAGAAACGAGAATGCCGAGGAGGCATTTTCATCTTTGATGTAATAATTTTGTGAAAATTTTACCAGCGAATCAGCAAAACCAAGCAAAACGAAAAGCATTGCCGGCAACAATACAATAAACAGCGACTCGACGCGCTTTTGGCGCTTTTTGTACACGGTTAAAAACACAGCTACAATGGCCATAAATAGTAGCACCAGCTTGGTGGTTGAGTAATGATCGTTGGCATCGATTAAAATGGAAAAAAACATTGGAAACACAAACGACATTTTTGCAGCCACCGTGGTTAAAGCAATTCCGGCCTTACGAGTCGACAACCCGATGAGAAAAAACGTAAATACGAACAAACTTCCCACAATAGCTGCCGGCCAAACCCACTCCAGGGGCATTTGTGCCACTTTCTCCAGCGTTAAGTCGGCATTGTAATACCCAAACCCACTGGCAATAAAGTAGTTAATTATTATCGGATGAATAATTGGAATATCGAACCGTTCGGTGAGCTTGAAGATCACAAGAATAATAACGCTCGACAAAATACTTAGAAAAAGGAATATCATGTTTTTTTGCTGCAAAGATAGCATTCGGTGTGGCAGAATGGCTACGCGAGGCTATTTTTGTTCAAAAACGCACACCCACCAGTATCATATCATCAATTTGTTCATAGCCATTCATCCATTGTTCAATAATTTCGTCTAAAATCATTTGCTGATTGGGCATATTTTCGTGCTGAATGCCAATGAGCCTCTCCTGCAATTGTTTGCTAGTAAACTTACGGTCTTTTTCGCCACCAAACTGGTCGGCATATCCATCAGAGAAAATATAGATGCTATCGCCCTTTTCTACTTCGATCTGATGGGTGGTAAACGTTTTACTCATTTTCAACTGGCTTCCGCCAATGGAGCGGCGCGTAGCTTTGAACTTTGTAAGTTGATCATTTCGAATATGGTACAACGGATTGTACGCACCGGCATAAAACAATTGGTTGCTACCCTGGTCGATAGCGCAAATGGCTATATCCATGCCATCAAACGTATCAGACTTTCGGCCCTTTTGGTGCAAGCTCACTTTTATGCGCTCATCCAACAAAGTAAGAATTTGTGCCGGGTCTGTTACCCCCTGCTCAACCACAATTTGATTGAGTAGGTTATTGCCAATAATGGACATAAAAGCACCGGGAACACCGTGTCCGGTACAATCGGCAGCTGTAAAAATCCGAGTATTGCCCTTTTGACCAAACCAGAAAAAATCGCCGCTTACAATATCTTTAGGCTTAAACAACACAAACGATTTAATAAACGTTTGAGAAAAATCTTTGATAGAAGGAAAGATTATAGCCTGCTGAATACGCTGCGCGTACTGAATACTACTGGTAATATCGAGATTTTTTTTACGCAACTCGGCGTGCGCTCGGCAACAATTTGTTCCAGCACCTCTTTCTCGTGCTTCAACTTTCGTGTACGCATTCGAATGTACACAATAACGCCGATTAGGGGTACCAAAAAGTAGAGCACGTAAGCCAATGTTGTGCGCCACCAAGGTGGTGTAACAATGATGCGAATTACAGCCGGCTCGTCGTGATTCCAAATACCTTCGCTGTTGGATGTTTTCACTTTAAACGTGTAGGTTCCGTCTTTCAGATCGGGAAACGATGCAAAGGTGCGCGTGCTGGGCTTACTCCAATATTCTGTTTGGCCTTCCATTTTGTATTGGTACTGAATATTTCCCTGGTGCGTATAATCGAGCCCCACAAATTCAAACGACAAAAAGTTTCTGCTCCATGGAATCACCAAATTATGCTTCGCGGCAGGCAATGTATCGCCTGCATACTCCTCATCCATAATACGAATAGAGGTAAAATGCACGGGTGGTTTATATTTACGCGGCACAATATTATTGGGATTAAACTTATAAAAGCCTTCGGTTCCACCAAAATAAAGGTCTCCGGTTTTTGTATGACGCAAATATGCTCCTTGCGAAAACTCCAGACTGAGCAGTCCTTCATTTTTCCCAAAATCTTTTATGCTAATCACGTCTGACGAATCGCTTAGCGTCACCTTTGCCAAACCGGCATTGGTGCTTACCCACAAATTATTATTATTGTCGGGCAAAATAGCCCACACATTATTATTGGGCAATCCGTTGGCTACAGTAAAATTTTTAAACGTCCGGGTTTTAACATCAAATCGCGAGAACCCCATTTCTGTTGCCACCCACAAATACCCATTTTTGTCTTCATAAATAAATTTCACCACATTATTGCCCAGCGATGTAGAATCGTCCGGATGATTGACCCATGAAGTGGCCGTCATGGAGCGAGTATCGAGCAGCGCCAAACCGCCACCGCGTGTTCCAAGCCACAAATTATCGTCGTTGGCCTGATAAATAAAAAATATGGTGTGGCTCTGTAGCCCTTCAATATCCTTATATTGCGTAAAACTATTCTGTTCGCGATGGAAAAAGTTCAATCCATCGAAAGTACCAATCCAAAGCCCATTGCGCGAAAGGTGCGGCTCTACACAAATTACCGTATTGTTACTCAAGCTTTTGTCGTTGTTTTTATCTGCCACAAATTTTTTCACTTGGCGCGATGCCGGATCGTAAACCTGCAAGCCCTCTCCCCATGTGCCCAGATAAATTCGGTTTTTTTCAGCTGCATGAATAGCCGTAATACGTTTACTCAATTCGGTGCATTCCCGATTAAAATTGCTAAAGTTGTCGGTTTGCATATCAAACAAATCGAGGCCGCCGCCAATAGTACCAACCAGCACCTTGTTTGCGCCATATTGGTCGAAACTAAATACCAATCCGGCAGACAAGGAATTAACGTCTTTTTGAACTCCATAATGGCTAAAACGTTGGGTTTTGTTGTGAATAATATTTACGCCATTCTCTTTGTTGCTAATCCAAATACTACCCGATTCATCTTCGAGTAAATCGACCAACCAATTGGAGCGCAAGGTTAGCTGTCGATCATTTTCCGCCACGTTTCGTTTCCATTGTCCATTTTCATAGCGCAGCAATCCCAAATTTGTCGCCACCCAAACAATACCGTCTCTATCTTCCAAAAAATCGCGCACACGCACCACCTCATCGGCCTCATCAAACAATTGTCGCGGTGTAATATTCGTAATATTTCCGGTAGCCCGATGCCAATCGAAAATACCATTCTCG